>JAJEAZ010000234.1 GCA_022824105.1 Alphaproteobacteria bacterium | reverse complement strand
CTCGTCGAAGATGTAGCGCTGCGCCGGCGTCCAGCCCGCGCCGCCATGCTCCTCCGGCCATGTCGGCGCCACCCAGCCGCGTTCGTAAAGCGCGCGGTGCCAGCGCATATAGTCGTCCTTGGCGATCTCCATGCCGGAGACGACCTTGTGCCGCACATCCGGCGGCAGTTCGTCGCGAATGAAGGCGCGCACCTCCTCGCGGAAGGCTTCCTCGGCCCGGCTGAACTGCATCGGCGCTCCCCCTTTTGCCGTTGCCGCCGGAGCCTAGCCCGCAGGCCCCACCGATGTCACGGCCTGTGTCCCGTCCGGGCGGTCGATACCCCCCGCGAGGCGTCATGAAATGTCATGTTTTGTCATGCGGGGCGGCGGAAGGACTGCCGCCAGTGTCATGAGATGTCATGTTCCGGATGCAGACGGCGCATAGGCTGTCGTCTCTTCGGGCATGAATCCTCTCCTTTCGATCCCTCTTCGTTCCCTTCTCCCCGCCACCGGTTTTCCCGAGCGGCGGGACCCTTTTCCGCGCGTATCGCGCGCGGGCGCGCCCGCCCGTCGGCGCCGGCGCGGTTCGCGCGCCTGATTGCCCGCGCGCGCGAGGCAGGCGCAGGGCGCACGTCTCCCCTCTGTTTCTCGGGGGTGTTTTTTCGCGCCGGCGCGAACCGGGAAAGGAACCGGCGCCCGGGACGCTGCTTCCTCGCCTCCGCCCCAATATGGCTATCGGCGCGCGAAGGTCAAGGTGTTTTAGGAAATATTACCAGATTTTATGAACAACATGAGGTTTCCGATCCCGCCGACCGGCGCACGACTGCAGGTACGGCCTCCGCCCGGCGTCGATCCGAGTTCCTTTCGTCACCGCGGCCCCCGAGCCGGGGTGACGGTTGAGACTACGCGGACGAAGCCGTTTCAGCACAAACGGATCATGCGTCAGCCGCGCGCCAGGGCGGCGACCAGGGCCAGGGCGGCCGTCATCTCCCGGTGCAGGTCGCGGGCCTCGTCCACGGGGTCCTCGGCGATGCCGGGCAGGACCGGCCGGCTGGTGTGCAGCTTGAGCAGGGCGCCGGTGCCGCTCAGGCAGAGTTCGGCCGAGCGGGCGTCCGCCGCCTTGCAGAGCGCCGCCATGGCGTCCGCGAGGGCGGGCGCCGCCAGCCGCTTCGCGTCTCCGGGGTCTGCCGTCCAGACTTCGAGCCCGCCCGACTCGCGCCGGCGGAGCTCCGGCGTCCGGGCGCTGAGGTCCGCGAACCAGTCCATCGCCGCGCCCCGGTCGGTGACCGCGAAAGCCATGCCGGCCGCCGCCGGCAGCCTCTCCACCGCGAGCAGGGCGCCGCGAAACACCTGCTTCACCTTGCCGGAGGTCACCAGCGATTCGAGCTTTGCCGGCCCGCCCCTGGTGAGCGCGGCGCGCGCATAGCCGAAGGCGAGCCCCTCATGTTCGCCGCGCACCAGGTCGCCGCCGCTATAGTCCGACCAGCGGGAGAACATACGCGAACGCTTCAGTACCTCCTCGGCGATTCGCCCGCCGGGCAGATAGTCGAAATCCCCGAGCGCGCCCAGCACGAGCGGCGCGAGCGCGCTCTTCTCGCTCATCGACTGGCGCCGGGAGGGCGCGAGCGCCCAGACCAGCATGGCCGCGAAACAGCAGGCGCCGACCAGCACCAGCAGCTGGAACCGGCTCTCTCCCAGCCGCCAGCCGACCGCCCAGGCGAGAACGAGCGCCAGACCGAAAGACAGCCCGACCGCCAGCACGGCCAGCCCCCGGCGCCTCAGCACGCGCTCCGTCGCCGCCCGCTGCTCCCGGACCGACGCCGCCGCGTGGCGAAGCTCCCGCGCCGATAGCGCCGTCATCGCAGCACGGTCTGTCGATGGCGTGTCATGCCGTCAGGATAGCGCCTCCTTGCCCGCGCCTCGACCCGGCGCCTGTGCGCTCAATCCTCCGGCAGCGACTGGAGGATGAGGCCGCCGAAGCCGACCATCTGCGGGCTCGTGCCGCGATAGGCGCGGATCGCCGAGAGGACGGACCGGGTCTCGGCGGGGGTGAGCGGCGCCGGCTCCGCCGGCGGCTCGAGCGCCGCCAGCACCGAGGGGGCAAGCGCGGTTATCCGCTCGGCAATGCCTTCGCAGGTTTCGAGCACGGCGGGGTCGCGCAGCAGCGGTCCGAGCGAGGCGGCGAGATAGCCAAGGAAACCCGGCCAGTGCGCAAGGATACGGTAGAGCCCGGGCACGAAGGCCTCGCCCGCAAGGTCCGTTTCGAACGCCGCAAGCGCGGTTCGGGCCGCCGGCGTCATCTCTGTGTCCGGAACCATGCCCGGCATGGCGGGCAACGGCGCGGGCAGTTCGGCCGGCTCCAGCGGGACCGCGGGTTCCGCGCCGGGCGGGCGCTGGCCGAGCAGCCCGGCGAGCGAGGCGGCGACGACGAGGTTGACGGGGCTCACGCGCGTGAAGCTTCGACAGACCGTGCGGATCGCCGCAAGGCCGCCCGGATCGACCCCGAGGCCGGCGATCGCGCTGCGGGAAAGGGGCGGCAATGGCGGCAGGCCGGATATATCGACGCGCCGCCAGGCCAGTTGCTGCGCCGCCCCTGAGAGAAGCGCCGGCCTCACGGCCCGCCAGGCCCAGGGCAGGAGGCCCGGATAGGCGGCGAGGTGCCGGAACAGCGACGACACATAAGGCACGGCGTAGGTCTGGCGGATCTCGTCATAGACGGCGGCGATCTCGCCCTCCGCCCCGGTTTCCGAAATCTCGCGAAACGATGTCATGGGGGAACTCCGGCGGCCTGTCCGGGTGCGGACTTTCCCCATGGGGACCCTATAATGGAACCCATGTCCAGCGGAGCGGCCTTGCGCAGCTATGCCCGGCACGGGTCGGTGAGCTATGGCCGGCTGCCGCCGGAGCGGCTTGCGGCCATTCTGCGCGGCGCCGCGCCCGAGGGGCCGGAGGCCGCGCGAGTAAGGCAGGCCCTGCTGGAGACGCCGGCAAGCGGCCTTGCGCCGCTCGCGGCCGATGTAGGGCTTACCGTCGCGGCGATCGAACGGCGGCTGCTCGAACTCTTCGACCTCGACATCGCCGCGCTCGACCGGATGCAACGCGGTGTCTGAAGAAGCCGCGCCCTGGACCGGCTGGCTGGCGGACGCTGTCGGCATTCTCGACGAGGCCGGACTCAGTCGCGACGACTGGCGCTGGGGAGGCGGGACCGTCCTGGCCCTGCGCCACCGGCACCGCGTCAGTCACGACATCGACATTTTCCTGGAAGATATCCAATTTCTGGGCCGGCTCAGCCCGAGACTGAACGGTTTGCAGGTCCCCTATCGGGAAACGGCCAATGTGGTCCGCCTCGAATATGGCGGCCACGAAGTCGATTTCATCGTTTCGATGCAGGTATTGCCATACGCAGCCGAAGACGAGCGTCTCGCCGTGCCCGGCGTGGAGGGCAGGGTGCGGGCCATGCCCGATGACGAAATCGTCGCGCGAAAGTTCCATCACCGGGCGGCCGGGCTCGCCGCTCGCGACCTTTACGACTTCGCCGTCGTTTCCCGTGCGGCTCCGGAACGCTTCCGGACAGCGGACTTCCTGAGCCTTTTGCGTCTCCACGATGCGACGCTTCGCCATGTGCTGGAACGTGCGGGCCTGGCGGAGGACTATGCCGCCATCGATACCGGCGGTTATCCGAAGGCGCCGTCGTTCGAAATGGCCGCCGAGACGCTGCGGACCTTTCTCGACATTGCGTCCGGCCTCGGTTGACCTCGCCGACCGGCCCGGCTGCCCCGCGTGGAGTCGCTCCGGGTCCTTGCCCTGGCCGCCAATCGGGAAGCCTTCCGACAGGCTTGCGTCCTGCGAGACGGCGCCGACCAGGGGGGCGCCCCCCGATAATGTTCTCAACAATTACTGGCGGGTTGGCGGAACAGGCGGTTGCAGGTTGGCGGCTTGCCCGGCTGCCTGAACGACAATGTCGTGCGGAAATTTATAGCTGTTGAAGTTGGGTCTTTTGTTTACCTTTCGGCACAATCGAACCAGCATCGCAACATCGTCTTCGTCGTTATCCCACACGAGCCCTCCGCCGATTTTGACGGCGCCCCACATGGCGCTTGCCATGAAATTGCTGACGCCGTTTGCCTTCAACAGCGTAAAGAACATGTCGTCGGCGGTGTCCCGGTCCTCCTGGTGATTGAAATACATCCAGTCATGGATAAGAGACGGCAGCATCACATCCGGATGAAAAGGCGTATAGCTGAACAACCATGCAGGAGCGGGGATGCTTGCGCCGTCGAACTTGAAATATTTCGGCACGACGACCGTGACGCCGTCCATTTCCAGCCGATAGTCGCGTGACAGTTCATAGTTATTTTCCGCCGCATGCGGAACGAGGAAGGGTTGCTTCAGCGCCATGTCTTGAATCCGGACCTCGGGGTGCGGACCGCAACCGGGGACACGGCGGCGGCGCACAAGACCGTGCCGGGACTCGAACGGGAGAAGAGATCGGATATGCCTGCCACCGCCGCCGTCCCCCGGGTCGCGGATACCGAGATGGAGAATAGTGCATTTTTTCACATTTATTCAATATGGAAAATATTTGTTCAATTCCGGGCATTGGCCGCCGCCGGGCTCCCACCGGTGCGGGATCGCGCACGGGAAGGCGGGTTTCATTGCCCGCGTCGGCTTTCCTTCACGCTTCGCCATGCCGCAAACGGGCGCATCGAGGTCGCAAACGGGCGATTCGCGCTCGTCCGTCCTGTCACGCTTCCCGTTCGGCAAACAGGGGAGGGCGGCCATGACCGGATCGCTTACCGAACGCCTGGCCGCCGGAGAGGCGGTCATCCACGGCAGCGGCTACCTCTTCGAGATGGAGCGGCGCGGCTATCTGCAGGCGGGGGGCTATGTGCCCGAAGTCGTGATCGACCATCCGGAAGTGGTCGAGCAGCTTCACGAGGAGCTGGTGCGCTGCGGCTCGGATGTGGTGCTCGCCTTCACCTATTACGGCCACCGCGAGCGGCTCCGGCTGATCGGCAGGGAACATCTGCTGGAGCGGCTGAACCGCGACGCCATCGCCATTGCCCGCAGGGTCGTGGACCGCCATCCCGGAACGATCCTGGCGGGCAACACCTGCAACACCAACATGTACGACCCCGACGATCCGGCGACGGACGCGACCGCGCGCGCCATGTTCGAGGAACAGATCGGCTGGGCGGCGGAGGAGGGCGTCGATTACATTGTCTGCGAGACCCTGTCGCATCTGGGCGAAGCGAGGATCGCCATCGACGTCTGCAACCGGGCGGGGCTGCCGCTGGTGCTCGGCTTTGCGATCCACCGCTCGGGCAAGCTCCGGGACTTCGACGGCTCGCTCGCCGAAGCCTGCCGCATCTGCCTGGAGGAAGGCGCGCATCTGGTCGGCTTCAACTGCCACCGGGGCCCGGCGACCATGTACCCGCTCCTCCGCGAGGCCGCCGGGGAGGTGGACCCGGCGCGGCTCTGCACCTGGGCGGTCGCCTACCGGACCACCGCCCTGCAGCCGGCCTTCGGCGCGCTGGTGGACGGCGCCATGCCGTTTCCCGAGGCGCTGCCGGGGGGGTTGAGCTTCCCGGTCGGGCTCGACCCCTTCCAGTGCACCCGCTACGAGATGGGCGATTTCGCGCGCCGGTGCCACGAGCTGGGCGTGCGCTATTTCGGCGGCTGCTGCGGCACCGGCCCGCACCATATCCGCGCCATGGCGGAGGCCATCGGGCGCGCGCCGGCCGCAAGCCGCTACAGCCCCGACATGTCGAAGCACTATGCGCTCGGCACCGACGAGCGGCTCCTCCGGCACAACCGGGACTACGTGCCCCATTTCACGGCCACGCCCGCGCGCCCCGGTTGAAGGGAGTGGCCCGACGGTCGTAAACCTGTCTGCAAGGGGAAGGGGAACCTCATGCGGATTGCGGTTTACGGCGCGGGCGCCATAGGCGGCCACCTCGCGGTTTCGCTGGCCGGCGCGGGCGCGGATGTTTCGGTCGTGGCGCGCGGGGCGCATCTTGACGCCATTCGCGAGCGCGGCCTCAGCATGGGCGAACGCACGGTCCGGCTGCCCGCCAGCGCCGATGCGGCCGAACTCGGCCCGCAGGACGCCGTCTTCATCACGCTGAAGAGCCACCAGCTTCCAGGAGCCCTGGAGGGCGTCTCGGCGCTGCTCGGACCGGAGACGGCCGTGGTGACGGCCATGAACGGGCTGCCCTACTGGTATTTCCACGGTCTGGATGGCCGGCGCATCGAGAGCGTCGATCCCGGCGGGCGCATCGGCGCGGCGATCGCGGCCGAGCGCGCCATCGGCTGCATCACCTTCGTTGCGGCCGAGGTGTCCGCTCCCGGCGTCGTCCGCCACACCGGCGGCGCGGAATACCGCATGGGCGAGCCGGACGGGAGCCATTCGCCCCGGCTTGCCGCGCTCGCGGACCTCCTGCGCGGAGCCGGAATCGGGGTTGCGGTCAGCGCCGACATCCGCACCGACATCTGGCTCAAGCTGCTCGCCAATGTCTCCATCGCTCCCGTCTCGGCGCTTGCCGGCGCGTCTGTCGCCGAGGCGGCGGGCGACAAGGGCGCGCGCGATGTCATCCGCGGCGCGATGGAGGAATGCAAGGCCGTCGCCCGCGCATTCGAGGTGG
The DNA here is from genome assembly GCA_022824105.1 of Alphaproteobacteria bacterium. Classification (GTDB taxonomy): domain Bacteria; phylum Pseudomonadota; class Alphaproteobacteria; order Bin95; family Bin95; genus Bin95. The sequence goes on along the minus strand of JAJEAZ010000234.1, from coordinate 617 downwards.
AAATCCCGATCTCGACCGAGGACCGCATAAACAAGACGGCGGGCTTCAACGCACATCGCCCTTCGCTGCTGCAGGACATTGAGCGCGGCCGGCCCCCGGAACTCGACCCGACCCTGGGGTCGGTGCGCGAGCTGGGCCGCATGGCCGGCGTCCGGACCCCGGTGATCGACGCCCTCTACGCTCTCGTCCGCCTGCGCGCCGCCTCGGGCTGACGGGGCCGCCCCTCTCCTGCAGACCTGAGCCAAACGGCGCGGCGGCCTCAAGCGCAGAAAATTATCCTTGCATGGAAGTTCATCCGCCGGGTAAACAGGGTAATTATCGTGTCCTATCGAATGTTCTTTTGTTCCATTGTGTCATGCAGGGCCGCCGCCGGCGCGGCTTGACGATGCCGGGACGCCGCAGCTAGAGGTACGGTGCGGGAGGCAGCGAACGCGGTTCCATGAATAACCTCGCAGTCAGGGTCCTCGCTGCTTGCTTGTAAGCGGTGCGAGCGTGGCACCTACCATATAGTTAAGGAGTGCGGTTTTCTGACCCTTTCACGGAGGAGGGTCAGCCGATGGAGGATATTGATCGCAGCGACGGTGCCGATTGGGATTGGCCGAACCTACTGTCCGTTG
>JAJEAZ010000530.1 GCA_022824105.1 Alphaproteobacteria bacterium | reverse complement strand
ATGAGGAGCCGCACGGCAATGTGGCGCATGAGCGGTTCCTCGCCGGCGGGCCGTTCGCGATCCTGCCGATGACCGACGGGCCGGAAGGCGAACACCGCTCCTCCATCGTCTGGTCGGAGCGGAGCGACCTTGCCGACGCCCTGCTCAGGCTGGACGACGCGCGCTTCCTGCAGGAGCTCGAATGGCGCTTCGGCGATTTCCTGGGCGCGCTCCGGCTCATCGGCCCGCGCTGGTGCTGGCCGGTCGGGCTGGTGGTCGCCGAACGCTTCCACGCCGGGAGGCTGGCGCTTGCGGGCGATGCGGCCTGCGGCATCCATCCCATCGCCGGGCAGGGCTTCAATCTGGGTATCCGGGGCGTCGCCGCGCTTGGCGAGTGCGTCGTCGATGCGTTCCGGCTCGGCCTCGATATCGGCGGCCCGGCCGTGCTGGCGGACTATGAACGCCGGCAGAGGGCCCAGAGCGTGCTGCTTGCCGGCATCACCGACGGGCTGAACCGCCTGTTCTCGAACGACATCCCGCCCGTCCGCGCCGCGCGGCAGCTGGGCCTCGCCGCCGTCGGGCGGCTGCCCGGCCTCAAGCGCGCCTTCATGCGCCACGCCATGGGCATCGCTGGCGCGCCGCCCCGCCTCGTCCGCGGCGAGCCGCTCTGACGCCGCCTACGGTTCGGCGGCGAGGTAGCGGCGGAGCGTCGCCGCCATCTTCTCCGTCCGCGTGTCGTGCGGGAAGAGCGTGCGGAACCTGCCGTCCGGGCCCATCAGGAAGGTGAGCGTGGCGTGGTCCACCAGATAACCGTCCGCGTCCGCCCCGGCCTCGGCCGGCACCTTGCGGCGGTGGACGCGCCAGGCCTTGAGCGCGGCGCGGGTCTGGGCGGGCGTGCCCCTGAGCGCGAGGAAGCGCGGGCCGAAATGCGCCATGTAGTCCTTCAGCGCCGGCAGACCGTCGCGTTCGGGATCGACGGTGACGAACAGCGGCTGCACCCGCCCGGCCTGCTCCGGCCCCAGCGCCTCCAGCGCTTCGGCCATGGTCAGCAGGTTGGTCGGGCAGAGGTCCGGGCAGAAGGTGTAGCCGAAATAGAGCAGCGTGAAGCGGCCCCGGAAGGTCTCGTCGGTCACCGTCCGGCCGTTATGGTCGGTCAGCGCGAACGGCCCGCCGAAAAGCTGTTCGAGCGGTAGCGGGGACGGAGGCGGCGGCGCAGCGGCGGCGAGGCAGAAGGCGGCCAGCGCCGCCGCGACTGCCCGGACCGCGCGCCGCGCCGCCATCGCCGTCAGGTCGAGTATTGCGCGAACTGGACCGTGCCGGCGCGGGCGCGGTAATCGGTCACCACATTGATGACGGCGACGCGCCCCTTGTCCACTTCCGCCTGGCCCCGCTCCAGCGCCGCGCGGATATCGCCGGGATCGTCGACCTGCTCGCCATAGCAGCCGAGCGCCTCGGCGATCCTGTCGAAGCGCACATAGCCGAGGTCGCGCCCGATCTTTTCGCGGCCCGGGTCGGCGGTCCAGCCGCCGTTGCAGCTGATGACCACCAGCACCGGGATGCCCTGGCGCTGGGCGGCTTCGAGCTCCATCGCGTTGATGCCCATGGAGCCGTCGCCATGCACGCAGATGACCTGCTTGTCCGGCTTGGCGACCTTGGCGCCGATGGCGTAGGGCAGGCCGACGCCCATCGTGCCGAAGGGGCCGGAATTCAGCCGGTGGCCGGGCGCGTAGGTCGGCATGGACTGGCGCCCGTAGTTCAGGATTTCCTGGCCGTCCACCACGAGGATGGAGTCCCGGTCCATGAAATTCTTGACTTCCTCGCAGAGCCGGAGCGGGTGGATCGGCGTGTCGTCCGAGAGGGCGTTGCCGCCGGGCCGGGCGCGCTTCTCTGCCTCGCCCTCCGCCAGCCGGTCGCGCCAGGCCTTGAAGCGGTCGGCGTCGAAGCGCCCGTCGATGGCTTCCATCAGCTGCTCCAGCGCGGTGCGCACATCCGCGACGATGCCGATGTCGATGGGCCGCGGGCTCTGCGCGATCTCGGTCTGGTCGATGTCGATCCGCACGATGCGGGCATCGGCGTTGAAGCGCGGCGGGGCGGCGTGGCCGACAATGTAGTTGAGCCGCGTGCCGAGGATGAGGATGCAATCGGCCTCGCGGAAGGCGGTGGAACGCATGGTGGCGTAGTGCCAGGGATGGTCCTCGGGCACGACGCCCCGGCCCTGCGGCGTGGTGTAGAAGGGGATGCCGGAGGCATCGACAAAGCGGTGCATCGCGTCGGAGGCTTCCGACCAGAGGATGCCGGAGCCGGAGACCATCACCGGGCGCTCGGAGGCGGCCAGGATCGCGGCGGTCTCCTCGATCAGGTCCTGCTGGCCGGCGGGGCGGCTGCGGAGCAGCGGGCGCCCGGAAGTGGTCCAGTTGATCTCGTCTTCCGGCACCTTGGTGTAGAGCACGTCGCCCGGCATATCGATATAGACCGGCCCCGGCTTGCCGGCCATCGCCTGCTGGAAGGCGATATCGACGATTTCCGGGATGCGGCGCGGATCGTACACGCGGGCCGACCACTTCACGCAGCCCTCCATGATCCGCATCTGGTCGATCTCCTGGAAGACGTCCTTGCCGAACTGCGCGACCGGCGAGCAGCCGCCGACCGCGACCACGGGCGTGCAATCGACCAGCGCGTTGCAGAGGCCGGTGACGAGGTTGGTGACGCCCGGCCCGGAGGCCGCCATGCAGGCCGCGGGCTTCGTGCGCAGCCGCGCATAGGCGTGCGCCATCATCGCGGCGGCCTGCTCGTGGCGCACATCGACCATGCGGATGCCCTCATTGGCGCATTCGGTCTCCGCCAGCAGCATCGGGCCGCCCATCAGGAAAAACATCTCGTCGCAGCCCTGCCTGCGCAGCGCCTTGGCGAGGATCGCCGAACCCGTCAGTTCGCTCATCGGGTTTCCCTCTCTTCCGTCTTCGGTTCGTTTGTTCGGTTGCTTCGGAGCATAGGCGGGCGAGCCGCTCACGCCAGCATGAATCCCTCATAGCCGTTCGCCGCCGAGGCCTCGCATTTTTCCCGGTAGAGCGGCGCGCCGGCGCCGTAGAGCAGGAAGATGCGCCGGCTCTTGTCGGGCCGGTTGGGATTGACGCCCATGAACCAGCTGTCCACCTTGGTATAGAGCATCCGCGAGGCGCTTTCGTGGACATGTTCGGTCCACTCCGTCTCGGCTGTCTCGCTTGCCTCCATCCGCCTTACGCCCCGCGCGCTCATATGCCGGATGCAGTCCGCCACCCACTCCACATTCTGCTCGCTGCAACGGGGGATGTTGCAGAAGGAGGAAGCATTGTGCGGGCCGACCAGGGTGAACATGTTGGGGAAGCCGGAAATCTGGATGCCGAGCAGCGTCTTCGGCCCGTCGGCCCATTTTTCCTTCAGGCTCTGTCCG
>JAJEAZ010000244.1 GCA_022824105.1 Alphaproteobacteria bacterium | reverse complement strand
ATCGGGCCTGCTGAGCCTGCCGGCCTCGCCGGTCCGCGCCTATATCCGCACCCGGCCGGGCCTCGCCAGCCCCGACGCCATGATGTCGTTCATTCCCTTCCTCGCCACCCCGAATTTCAAGCTGGCGAAGGAATCGGGGATCACGGTCATCACCCATCCGCTGCGCTCGGAGAGCACCGGCAGCATCCATGCGGCCTCGGCCGACCCGGCCGCGCCGCCGGAAATCCGCTTCAACTTCCTCTCCGCCGAGATCGACCGCGAGATCACGCTCGGCGGCATGCGCATGACCCGCCAGTTGATGGGGGCGTCGGCGCTGGAAGGTATCGTCGGCGAGGAAATGGCGCCCGGCGAGAAGCTGGAGAGCGACGATGAGCTGATCGCCTGGGTGATGGAGAACGCCGAGACCACCTACCACCCGGTCGGCACCTGCAAGATGGGCTCGGACCCGATGGCGGTGGTGGACGACCGGCTCCGCGTCCACGGCATGGAGGGCCTGCGCGTCGCGGACGCCTCGATCATGCCCACCCTCACCTCCGGCAACACCAACGCCCCCTCCATCATGATCGGCGAAAAAGCCGCGGAGATGATCCTGGCGGGGGCGTGATTCAGCGGGGAGCCGCGGGCGAAGCCCGGCAAGGGTCCATACCCCGCTTGAGCAACCGGATAGATAGGTGACACTATCCAGCACCGGCTCTCCTTGTCGCAAAGAGCGCGCCCCTTCGCGCCTTTGCCCCCGCCGCCATGACGGAGAGGGCGAATTCAGGCGCGACGGACAGCGAAGGGGCAGGAGACGTTGCGCGCGCCTAATACCAGCGGCATCGACTTCAGACTCATGTCTTCTTCTCGTCATGCCCGGACTTGTTCCGGGCATCTCCCTCAACCGTTTCCGTCCGGCCAAGCGGCCGCATGGATGCCCGGAACAAGTCCGGGCATGACGGAAGGGGGCGATCGGGCGGCGGGCGTTGAAGCCGCCATTGGTTCCGGTCAACGACCGTTGGTATAACCCCCCAACCGTCGCTTCGGCGTTCGAGCCCCTGTCCACTGGCTGCGGCGGTGGCGCAGGTCAGGGTTTCGGATCGGGTCCGGGCTTCGTTTCAACCGGCAATCCATGAAAAATATCCGATTGTTTCATTTTTTGTTCCCGGAGAGGCTTGACATTTGGCGGTATGGTGTAGAATGAAAGTAGAGAGAGGCGGCTTCCGGGGCCGCCTTTCGGCGTTTCTGCAGAAAGCGACCGGCTGGGGGCTGTGAAAAAGACCCCGGCGGGAACCGACAGGCGAGGTGCGTCCGGCGTCTCGCGCGCGCAATCAGGTGCGCGAACCGCGCCGGCGCCGACACCCGCCCGCGCCCGCACGCGAAACGCGCGCAAAACAGGGACACCCCTGTCCCGCCCTTTGCCCCGAAGGAGGCACCGATGACCGAAACCGACTCCCGCCGCCGAACTGGCGGCGAAACCGGCCGCAAGGCTGGCGCCCGCCGCGGGAACCCTGGCCGCGCAGCCCGGCGGAGGCGGCCCCGCATGACAAAACATGACACTTCATGACACCAGGATGGAGTGTGCCCCCGGATCCGGGATGCAGGGGCGGCTGGACCATGACATCGCATGACATCGCATGACACTTCATGACAATCCGCGCGGTCCCTCTGCGTCGCCGGAAGCCTGCCTCGACACCGCCATGCACGCCGTTGACAACAAATCCGCGACCTTTGAGGATGCCGGCGGTTCCGGGGCCAACGTCCAAAGGCTGAATCCGGGCCTTGCGGCAGATCCGGTCATCTGGACGGAACCGAAAACCCATCGGGAGGAGAAAATGAAGAAATTCTTGGTTGCGCTGACATCCGCGGCGGTCGCTTTGACCGCAGCGGCGGCGTCGGCGGAGGAACCCAAGCGGGGCGGAACGCTGACATTCTCGTATCGGATCATCGCCGGGCATTTCAACCCGACGATCGCCTCCGGCACGCCCACCGGCATCCCCGGAACACAGCTCTTCGCGGCGCTGCTCCGGTTCGACGACGAGTGGAACCCGAAGCCCTATCTGGCGGAAAGCTGGGATATTTCCGACGACGGCCTGACGGTGACCGTCAAGCTGCGGGACAACGCGCGCTTCCATGACGGCAAGCCGATCACCTCGGAGGATGTGAAGTTCTCCATCGAGACCTACCAGGAGCACCACCCGTTCAAGCCGATGTATGCGCCGGTGAAGTCCATCGACACGCCGGACCCGCTGACCGCGGTGTTCAATCTGAGCGACCCGCACCCGGCGATCCTGCTGGCGTTCTCCTCGCAGCTCGGCGTGGTCATTCCGAAGCATGTGTACGGCAATACCGACAATATCCGCCAGCATCCGCAGAACAGCCAGGACATCGTCGGTTCCGGCCCCTTCAAGCTGAAGGAGTTCAAGCCCGGCGAATACATCATCCTGGAGCGCAACGAGGACTACTTCCTCGAGGGCAAGCCCTATATCGACCGGATCGTCTACAAGAAGATCTCCGAGAACACGAGCCGCGTGATCGCGCTTGAGAAGGGTGATGTGGACCTGACCGCCTTCGAGTCCGACGCGCCGGTCCTGGACCGCCTGAAGAAGAACGAGCACCTGACCCTGACGCCGGACGGCTATTCGGCCATCGGCCCGCTGGAGTGGCTGGCCTTCAACACCAAGCGCAAGCCCTTCGACGACAAGCGCGTGCGCCAGGCCGTCGCCTACGCCATCGACAAGGAGTTCATCCTCAAGGTGCTCTATGGCGGCTATGCGCAGCGCTCGCTCGGCCCGATCCATCCGGGCAGCGTGTTCGCGCCGAAGGGCGTGAACCCCTACGACTACGACGTCGAGAAGGCGAAGGCGCTGCTGGACGAGGCCGGCTACACGCCGGACGCGGACGGCATCCGCATCCGCACCACGCTGGACTACATCCCCGCCGGCGGCACCTGGAAGCGCAAGACCGAGTTCGTCAAGGCGCAACTCAAGAAGGTCGGCATCGACGTGACGATCAAGGCCTCGGCGGACTTCCGGGCCTGGATCAAGACCGTCTCCAACCACGAGTTCGACATGACCATGGACTCGGTCTTCAACTGGGGCGACCCGGTGATCGGCGTCCACCGCACCTACCAGTCCACGAACATCCGCCCCGGCGTGCCGTGGCACAACACCCAGCAGTTCCAGAACGCCGAGGTCGATGCGGTCATGGACAAGGCGGGCAAGGAGCTGGACCGCGACAAGCGCGCCGCGCTTTACGGGGAGATGCAGAAGCTGGTCGTCGATGAGGCGCCCATCGCCTATCTGCACACCTCGCCCTACCACACGGTCTTCAACCACGAGCGCATCGGCAACCCGCCCGTGGATTCCATCTGGGGCGTGTGCTCGCCGTGGGACGAGGTCTATATCAGGTAGCCGGCCGGACGCCGGGGCGGCGCAGCCCGAAGCCGCCCTGGCGCCGGGACCCTAGGACGAGGATGGCCGTGTCATCGCATTCCTGACCGTCATAGCCCAGCGACTCTTCTACGCTGCTGTGCTGCTGCTGGCCGTCGTCGTCTTCAACTTCATCCTCCTTTCGCTGGTGCCGGGCGACATTGCCGACACGCTCGCCGGGGAAAGCGGCGGCGCCAGCCAGGAGGTGATGGACGATATCCGGCGCACCTACGGGCTCGACCGGCCGTTCCACATCCAGCTGGCGACCTATGTCGGCAAGGTGGTCCAGGGCGACCTCGGCACGTCCTACTATTTCAACCTGCCGGTCACCGAACTCATTCTCGGGCGCATCGCGCCGACCCTGCTGCTGGTCGTCACCGCGCTGGTGCTCGCCATCCTGATCGGCACGCTGTTCGGCGTCATCGCCTCGCGCCGGCCGAACGGGCTGTTCAGCCATTTCGTCACCGTGCTCGCCCTGGTCGGCTTCGCGGCGCCGGTGTTCTGGACCGCCTTCCTGCTGATCGTGCTGTTCGTCGCCATGCTGGAGATCATGCCGCTCTCGGGCCTGGTGGACCCGACCACGCCGAGGGGCACGCTCACCTGGTATCTCGACGTGCTGCACCACCTGTTCCTGCCGGTGCTGTCGCTGTCGTCGATCTACCTGGCCTCGTACAGCCGCCTCGCGCGCGCCAGCATGATGGACGTGCTCGGCTCGGACTACATCCGCACCGCCCGCGCCAAGGGCCTCGGCGAAACCTCCGTCACCTACAAGCACGCGCTCCGCAATGCGGTCATCCCGGTCATCACCATCGCCGGGCTCCAGTTCTCGCACATCTTCTCGGGCGCGGTGGTGGTGGAGACGGTGTTCACCTGGCCGGGGCTGGGCACGCTCGCCTTCGAATCGATCCTGCGCGGCGACACGCCGACCATCATGGGCATCCTGTTCTTCTCCGCCATGATCGTCATCGTGGTCAATCTGCTGACCGACCTTGCATACCGGCTGGTGGACCCGAGAATCCGTTCGGCGCGCAACGCATGACGGACCGTCCGACAACGGCGCCGGAAAACGGCCCCGAAGCCGTCCGCGTCGAGCGCCCGGTCGTCGAATTCCTGCGCATGTATGTGCGCAACTGGGCCGCTGTCGCCGGGTTCATCGTGTTTTCGGCGATCGTCTTCGCAGCGCTCTTCGCGCCCGTGATCCTGGCCGTGGACCCGTTCGATATGGTGTGGATGCCCTTCACCCCGCCGGGACAGGACGGCTACATCCTCGGCACCGACAATCTCGGCCGCGACATGTTCACGGCCATCGTTTACGGCGCGCGCGCCACCCTCGTGGTGGGCGGCTCGGCGGCAGGGCTCACCATCGTCATCGGCCTCACCATAGGCTCGCTCGCCGGCTACTACCGCGGCTGGGTGGACGAGGTGCTGATGCGGATCACCGAGTTTTTCCAGGTGCTGCCGCCGCTGTTGCTGGCCATGGTGCTGGTGGCGCTCTTCGAGCCGACCCTGCCGACGGTCGCCATCGCCATCGGCGTCGTGACCTGGACGGGCGTCGCCCGTCTGGCGCGGGCCGAGTTCATGCGCATTCGCGAACTGGAGTTCGTGAAGGCGGCGCGCTCCATCGGGTCGCGCGACCGGCGCATCATCTGGCGCGTGATCCTGCCCAATGCGCTGCCGCCGCTGATCGTCAATGCCGCGCTCACCGTGGGCATCGCGATCCTGTTCGAGGCGGCGCTCAGCTTCCTGGGGCTCAGCGACCCCAATGTAATGAGCTGGGGCAAGATCATCGGCGACAACCGCGACTACCTGCTGGACGCCCCCTGGACCGTCACCATTCCGGGTGTGGCGATCTTCCTGACCGTGCTGGCGGTGAGCCTGATCGGGGACGGGCTCAACGACGCCTTCAACCCCCGCCTCAGGGAGCGCTGAGCCGTGGACGCCGCCGCGCCGCTGCTCGAAGTCGAGGACCTCGAGGTCGAATTCCGCACGCGCCACGGCACGGCCAGGGTGCTGGACGGTGTCGCGCTGTCTCTCCAGCCGGGCCGGACTCTCGGCATTGTCGGCGAGTCCGGATGCGGCAAGAGCATGACGGCGCTTTCGATCATGCGCCTGGTGCCGGTGCCGCCCGGACGGATCGGCGCGGGCGCGGTCCGGCTCAAGGGGGAAGATCTGCTGCAGGCCAGCGAGAAACGGATGCGGGAGGTCCGCGGCAAAGACATCTCGATGATTTTCCAGGAGCCGATGACCTCCCTCAATCCGGTCTATTCCATCGGCGACCAGATCGCCGAGACCGTCCGCCTGCATGAGGGGCTCAGCCGCCGGGACTCGCTCGACCGCGCCATCGAAATGCTGAAGGCGGTCCATATTCCCGCCGCCGAACGGCGCGTGCGCGAGTTTCCCCACCAGATGTCGGGCGGCATGCGCCAGCGGGTAATGATCGCGATGGCGCTCGCCTGCCGGCCGAGCGTGCTGATCGCGGACGAGCCGACGACGGCCCTCGATGTCACCGTGCAGGCGCAGGTCTTCGACCTGCTGAAGGAGCTGCAGGAAAAGACCGGCACGGCGATCATCCTCATCAGCCACGACATGGGCGCCATCGCCGAAATGGCCGACCGCGTGATGGTCATGTATGCCGGCCGCATCGTGGAAGAGGCCGCGACCGACGAGATTCTCGAAAACCCCCGGCATCCTTACACAAGGGGCCTGATCGCCTGCGTGCCGCACATGGAGGAAGAGCCGCCTCCCGAGCGCGGCGCGCTCACCGAAATTCCGGGCGTCGTGCCGGCGCTGACCGACCTCGGGTCCGGCTGCTCCTTCGCGCCGCGCTGCGACCATGCGACCGACCTGTGCCGGAGCCGGGCGCCGCGCCCCTTCGCGGTCGGCGCGGACCACCGGGCCGCGTGCTGGCTCTATGACGAGGCGGGCGCGGCATGACGGGCGGGAAGTCGCCGGGCAACGGCGCCGACTACCTGCTGGAAGTGCAGGACCTCAAGGTCCATTTCCGCCTGCCCCGCCGCAATGTCCTGACCCCCGGCGGCACGGTTCATGCCGTGGACGGCATCAGCTACAGGGTGCGCCGGGGCTCGACCTTCGGGATCGTCGGCGAAAGCGGCTCGGGCAAGACGACCGCCGCACTCGCCGCCATGCGCCTCGTGCCCGTCACCGACGGGTCGATCCGGCTGGACGGCGTCGAGATGACGGTGCTGGGAGGCGACGCGCTGCGCGAGATGCGCCGCAAGATCCAGATCGTGTTCCAGGACCCCTATTCGTCGCTCAATCCGCGCATGCGCGCCGGCGCCATCGTGCGCGAGCCGATGGACCTCATGGATGTGGGCGACCCCGCCGAACGGGACCTCCGCGTCGCCGAGCTCTTCGACCGCGTCGGCCTCAGGCCCGAACAGGCGGCGCTCTTCCCGCACCAGTTCTCGGGCGGCCAGCGCCAGCGGATCGGCGTCGCGAGGGCGCTGGCGACGCAGCCGGAGCTGATCGTCTGCGACGAACCCGTCTCCGCCCTCGATGTAGCGATCCAGGCGCAGATCCTGAACCTGCTCCGCGAATTGCAGGAGGGGTTCGGCCTCACCTACCTGTTCATCTCGCACGATCTCGGCGTGGTGCAATATATCTGCGACGACATCGCGGTCATGTATCTCGGCGAGATCGTCGAGCAGTCGGACCGCGTTTCCCTCTTCACCCTGCCGCTGCATCCCTATACGTGGGCGCTGGTCTCGGCCGTGCCGTCCGCGAGGCGCCGCACCGGCGGGCGGGACGGCAGGGTCCGCCTCCAGGGCGATCCGCCCAATCCCATCGACCCGCCGCCCGGCTGCCGCTTTGCGCCGCGCTGCCCCTTCGCCGTGGACCGGTGCCACCGCGAAAAGCCGGCCCTGCGCGAGGTGCGCGCGGGGCATCTGGTCTCCTGCCACCTGGTCGGGGACGACTGCGTGCCTCCGCACGCGGCCGCCGCCGGCGCTTGCTAGCAGGCAGCCATCTGCTTCCGTCCGCAGCCGAAAGCCTCTATCCATAACCCTTCTGCACCCGCCGCATCCCGAAACACCGACGGAGGCCCCACGACGCCATGCCCGAACTCTTCGAAATCCTCCACGGCACCCGCGCCATGCGCCGGCTGAAGCCGGACCCGGTGCCGGACGAACTGATCCGCAAGATCCTGGAGGCCGGCGCGTCGGCCGCCAATGGCGGCAATTTCCAGCGCTGGCGGTTCCTGGTCATCAAGGACCGTGAGATCAAGAAAGCGGTCAAGGTGCATTACAAGCGCGCCTTCGACGAGATCATCGGGCCGCGCTACAAGACAAGCGCGCCGCCGCCCGGCAGTTCGGCGGCGAAATATCACCGCCAGCATGACGCCGTCGAATATCTGACCGACCATTTCGACGAAGCGCCCGTGTGGATCGTCGCCTGCCTCGAGGAAGGCGACGCGCCGACCCGCATGTCGGGCGCCTCGATCTACCCGGCCGTGCAGAACATGCTGCTGGC
>JAJEAZ010000048.1 GCA_022824105.1 Alphaproteobacteria bacterium | reverse complement strand
CATGTGGACTGGACGCGCCTGGAGTTCGTTCGGGTGATCGATCGGGACACAGAGGGCTTCGCCGCCCCGGCGGAGGAATAGATGCTGGCGCGTCTGGACAGGGCGGCGCGCGCGGCGGTTCCGGCCGCCAGCATTAGCGTGCTCCTCCTCATCTCGCTGGTGCCCTGGGTCGGCGACCGGGCCGCCCCGGCGCTTGCCGTTGCGGCGGTCTACTACTGGGCGGGAAGACGCCCGGATCTTGTGCCGGCAGCATTCGTCTTCCTGGTGGGCCTCACGCACGACAGCGTCGCAGACGCTCCCTTCGGCCTCATGGCGCTCGTCTATCTGTTCGTGCTCGGGGCGGCGCGCAGCCAGCGCTTTCTGGTGGTCGGGCAGCCGTTCGCCGCCGGCTGGGCCGTATTTGCCCTGATCGCATCCGGCGCGAGCGCAATCGCCTGGGCCGGCGCCTCCGCCTACTACGGCACGGCGCTGTCGATCGGGGCGCCGGCGGCCGTGCTTCTGCTGACCGTCCTGACCTACCCGGTTGTCGCGGCAGCGCTGGCGGTTCTCGATACGGCAGCGCTGAAGGGGAGCGCGTGATGGCGGGCGTGCGCAGCCGCACCCAGCTGATTCGCCGCCGCGCCCTTCTTCTGGGCGGCGTTCAGGTCGGCATGGTGGGGGTGTTGGCGGGCCGCCTCGTGCAATTGCAGGTGCTCGAAGGCGATCGTTATTCGCGCCGCGCCGAGGATAACCGGACCGCCGAACGCCTGCTTGCCCCCGCGCGGGGCGAAATCCTTGACCGCCGCGGCCGTCCGCTTGCCCACAATAGGGAAACCTACCGTCTGCTGCTGGTTCCGGAACAAGCCGGTCCGATCGACGCAGCCCTTGATGAAATCTCCCGCATTTCAGTTCTTAGCCCGGCAGCGCGCGAGCGGGTCAGAAGAACGGTGCTGAAGCAACCCGGTTTCGAGCCGGTTGTCGTTCTCGATGACATATCGTGGGAGGAAATGGCCCGGCTCTCGCTCGCGATTGCCGAGCGCGACGGCGTTTTCACCAGCGCGGCGCAGCGCAGGATATACCCGCTGGGAGCGGCGGCGGCCCATACGATCGGCTATGTCGGCCGCGTTTCCCAAGAGGAGCTGGAGCGGTCCGAAGAGGCCGCCCTGCTGCGTATACCCGACTTCCGCATCGGAAAGACCGGTGTCGAACGCACCCAAGACGCAACTTTGCGGGGCGCGGCCGGTACGCGCCTGGTGGAGATCACCTCCACGGGCCGCCAACGCCGGGAGCTGGGCAGACGGGAGGGCCTCTCCGGAGAAACGCTTCGTCTGAGTTTGGATGCCAATCTCCAGACATTCGCAGCCGGGCTGTTCGGGGCCGAGACGGGCGCCGCCGTGCTGATGGACATTCAAAACGGCGATCTGCTCGCAATGGTGTCGTCTCCCAGCTTCGATCCCGGCGCGTTCCATGACGGCATCGCGGACCGGAGGGAGTGGCAAGCTCTTGCATCCCACCCGCTGCATCCGCTCAGCAACCGCGCGGTATCGGGCCAGTACGCACCCGGTTCCACCTTCAAGGTCGCGGTTGCCCTGGCCGCGCTGGAAGCGAGGGTTGTGTCGCCGGATCAGCGTTTCTTCTGCAACGGCGTCCACGAACTCGGCACCGGGAAGTTTCACTGCTGGCGCCGCGGCGGGCACGGCCATGTGGATCTCTTCAAGGGGCTTCAGCAATCCTGCGACGTCTATTTTTACGAGATTGCGCAGCGCACGGGGATCGACCGGATCGCCGCCATGGCCAGGAAACTCGGCTTCGGCGAGCCGACCGGCATCGAGCTTCCGGGCGAGCGGAGCGGGCTTATCCCCACCAAGGCCTGGAAGCAGAAAGCCCGCAACGAGTCGTGGCACGTCGGCGAAACGCTGATCGCGGGCATCGGCCAGGGCTATGTGCTCGCGACGCCGCTTCAACTGGCGACGATGACCGCGCGGCTCGCCAATGGCGGGCGCGCAGTCCTTCCCAGGCTGCTCGGCGGCGCGGGCGCCCGGGAGCTGGGAATCGACAGACGACACCTGAACGCCGTGCGCACCGGTCTGGCCGCCGTCACGGGTTCCCAGCGCGGCACGGCCTGGGCGGCCCGAATCCAGGAGGCCGGGTTCGAGATGGCGGGCAAGACCGGCACCTCCCAGGTCAGGCGCATTTCCGCGCTCGAGCGCCGATTGGGCGTGCGCAAGAACGAGGACCTCCCGCGGGAGGAACGCGATCACGCGCTGTTTGTTGGCTACGCTCCCCTCAAGCGGCCGCGTTACGCCGCGGCGGTCGTCGTGGAACATGGCGGCAGCGGATCCAAGGCTGCCGCGCCGCTTGCGCGCGACCTGCTTCTGGCGGCCCAGAAATTCAGGACCATTGCGTCGTGAAGGCCTGGGAAGTGCGTCGGCCGGGCCTCGGCATCGGCGGATTGCTGCTTCGAGTCGACTGGGTTCTGGTGATCCTGCTGACGCTGACGACGGCCGTCGGTTTCGCAATGCTCTATTCGGCTGCCGGAGGCAATATCCGGCCATGGGCCGGCCCGCATGCGATGCGCTTCGGGGTCGGGCTGGCCGTCATGCTGGCCGTCGCCCTGATCGACATACGGTTCTGGCTGCGCTGCGCCTATCCGATCTATGCCGCTTCGCTCCTGCTTGTCATCGGAGTGGAGTTCGTCGGCGATGTCGGCATGGGCGCCCAGCGCTGGCTGAAAATCGGCCCGCTGTCGGTCCAGCCGTCCGAGATCATGAAGATCGCCCTGGTGCTGGCGCTTGCCCGTCACTTCCACAAGGTCGACGAAAGGGATGCCGGCCGCTGGCCCATGCTGTTGCTCGCCCTGGCGCTGATCGCGGCCCCGGCGCTGCTGGTGGCGCAGCAGCCGGACCTCGGCACGGCGGCGATGATCGCCGTCGGCGGCACGGCGCTGCTCTTCCTCGGCGGCGTCTCCTGGCGCATCTTCGCTCTCTTCGGCTGCGGCGCAGGGGCGCTTGTGCCGGCGGTCTGGTACAGGCTGAAGGACTATCAGCGCGACCGGGTCCTCACCTTCCTCGATTCCGAGCGGGACCTCACCGGAGCCGGTTATCACGGCTTCCAGTCGAAAATCGGCATCGGCTCGGGGGGCGAGTTCGGAAAGGGCTATCTCGAGGGCACGCAGAGCCATCTGGGTTTCCTGCCGGAAAGCCACACCGACTTCATCTTCACGGTCATTTCCGAGGAGTTTGGGCTTGCCGGCGGACTGTTCGTGCTCGCGCTGTATCTGGCCATCATGGGCTACGGTTTCGCGATCGGCTTCATGGCGCGCAACGATTTCGCCCGCCTCCTCGCCTTCGGCGTCACCTTCACCTTCTTCCTGTTCGTGTTCGCCAATATCGCCATGGTGGCGGGCCTGATCCCCGTGGTCGGCGTGCCGCTGCCCTTCATTTCCTATGGCGGCACGGCGATGCTGACGCTCCAGGTCGGCTTCGGCCTGGTGCTGTCGGCCAAGGTTTACCGGGATGTCGAAATGGAGGAGGAGGCTTCCGGCCGGCCGGCCGGGCCGGGGTCCATCGCGGCGATGCGCTGAACCATCCTCGGCCCCTCCACCTGCCCGTGCTCGTAGGCCAGCACGACCAGGCGGCCCCGGACCGCCTGAAGAAGCTCGCCGGGCCGCAGCAGGAAATCCGGATTGCGGGGCCGGCCGAACGCTTCCTGGCCTTCGGCGAATGTCTCATAGAGCAGCAGGCCGCCCGGCGCGACCAGGGAAACCGCGGCGGCGAGCGTCGGGCGGTGCAGGTAGTTGACCACCACCACGGCCCCGAAACGCCGGTCGGCGAACGGCCACGGGCTGCCGTCTTCGAGATCCCAGGCAAGGCCGTCCGGCAATCGGGAGATATCCCTGTCGACAGCCAGCACTGGATGGCCGCGGGCGGCGAAGAAGCGCGTATGCCGGCCGCCGCCGGCAGCCAGATCGAGCACGGGCGCGGCGGGCGGCACCAGATCGGCGAAGCGCGCGACCCAGGCGGAGGCTGGCATCGGTCCCTTTATGGCACTATATGGAAAGCATGATCGTTTACCGGCTCACCTGCAAGAACGACCATGAGTTCGAGGCCTGGTTCCGCGACAGCGCCGCTTGCGACGCGCAGATCGCGGAAGGCAAGGTGATATGCCCGCATTGCGGCGACAGTTCGGCCCGCAAGAGCCTGATGACGCCCAATGTCGCGCCCAAGGGCACCGGGACCGAAGCCGGCAAGCTGTCCGCGCGCCGGGCCGCCATGATGCGCGAGCTTCGCCAGCTGCGCCGCAAGGTCGAGGAAAACTGCGACTATGTCGGCCCCAGATTCGCCGAAGAGGCGCGGCGCATTCATTACGGCGAGACCGACAGCCATGCGATCTACGGCGAGACCACGCCGAAGGAGGCGAAGGCCCTGACGGAAGAGGGGATCGAGTTCGGCCGCATCCCCTGGGTGCCCCAACTGGACAGCTGACCGGCCCGGCCGCGCCTCATCGTCCGCCGACCGTCATGGCGTCCAGGCGCAGGGTCGGCGCGTTCACAGCACCCCGGAATACCAGGTCGTCGGCGGCGTCGAGGCCGAGAAGCATCTCGCGCAGGTCTCCCGCAATGGTGATCTCGCTGACGGGCTCGGCGATCTCGCCGCCGCGAATCGCGAAACCCGCCGCGCCCTGGCTGTAACGCCCCGCGACGAGATCGACTCCGTGTCCCATGAGCGCGGTCACGAACAGGCCGGTCTCGATCTCGCCGATCAGCTCTTCCGGCGCGAGGGGCCCCGGCTCCAGGTAAAGGTTGGACGACGCCGGACCGGGCGCGGACCCCGCGCTGCGGGCGGCATTGCCGGTCGGCGGCAGGCCCAGCTGCCGGGCGGAGCGCAAGTCCAGCAGCCACGAGCGCAGCACCCCGTCCTCGACCAGGGCGCGGCGCGTGCAGGGCAGGCCCTCGGCGTCGAACGGCCGCGAGCCAAGCCCGCGCCGGCGGCCCGGATCGTCGATCAGGGACAGATGGTCCTTCAGCACCGCTTCGCCCATCGCGTCCTTGAGGAAGCTGGTGCCGCGCGCAATGGCGGCGCCGTTGATGGCCCCGGCGAGCGCGCCGATCAGCCGTCCCGCGAGGCGCTGCTCGAACACCACCGGCATGACCGCGGTCTCCGGCTTGACGGGGCCGAGCCGGCGGACGGCGCGTTCGCCCGCATTCCGGCCGAGCGCCGCCGGCTCCGCGAGGTCGGACGCATGAACTGCCTGCGACCAGTCATACTCGCTCTCCATCGCGGTGCCCTCGCCGGCCAGCACCGATACGGACAGCCCGCATCCCGACCTCCTGTAGCCTCCGGCGAACCCGTTGCTCGACACGAGCGCGACACGGGTTTCACTGCGGCTGGCGCCGGCCCCTTCCGAATTGGTGACGCCCGCCACGTCGAGCGCCGCCGCCTCCGCTTCCGCTGCCTTGCCGACGAGGTCCTCGGACGCCGGCGCCTCGGCATCGAAGAGGTTCAACTCCGGCCATTGCGAGGCCAGCAGCGCCGGCTCCGCCAGCCCGGCATGGGGGTCTTCGGGCGCGGCGCGCGCCATGGCGACCGCCCGTTCGACCAGCGCGGCCGCCGTTCCGGGCTCCCGGTCGGCGCTGGCGACCACCGCCTGGCGGCGTCCGACCAGCACCCGCAGGCCGGTCTTGCGCAGTTCCGAGCGCTCCATATGCTCGATCTTGCCGAGCCTGACCGCCGCTTCCAGCGAACGGCTGTCGATATCGACCGCATCGGCCTCGTCGGCGCCCTGTGCGCGGGCTTGGCGCACCAGGTCGTCCAGAAAGTTCAGGGCATCTGTCTCCATCGCCCGGTCAACATAGACCATGGACAAGGCAGCGTCTCGCCATTGCCGGGCCGGAGGGAGCCGCCTCGCCGGCATAAAAAAGGGCCGCCCCCGTCTTGCGGGGGCGGCCCGGCGCGAAGGGGAGGAACAACGCGCCTATGATTTCGCGGGTACGGCCTTTTCGGCGGGCTTCGCCTCCGGGGCCGGGACGACCATCGCGGCCGCCTCGTCCATGGCGTCGCGAACGCGCTTGTCGATCAGGCCGAACACTTCGCGTCCCGTCTTCGCCGACATTTCGGCAAGTTCGCCGGCGCCGGCGACCGTGGATTCCCAGGCGCCCTTGACCAGGGCCGCGCTGCGCTCCGCCTTGTCCTCGAAGCTGGCATCGCCGAAGAACACATTCATGTTGGCGGCGGAGGCCTCGACCGCCTCGCGCGCCAGTTCGCCCTGGCGGCGCATGAAGGCGCCCGCGCCCTCGAACGCCGTCTGGCCGGCTGCGGTCATCGCTTCGACATTCTTGCGGTGCAGCGCCATCGCGCCCTCCGCATCGAAGGCCGGGACCTTGAAATCGGCCATGAACCGGGCCGGGTCGAAATCGGCAAAGGGCATCTTGTACATGGTTGTCATCGTCTCCGTTC
>JAJEAZ010000125.1 GCA_022824105.1 Alphaproteobacteria bacterium | reverse complement strand
TGGACCGGCGGCCGGCGCATCCACGCGCCGCGCGGCAAGACGCTCGGCGGCTCCAGCTCGATCAACGGCCATATCTACAATCGCGGCCAGCGGCTCGACTATGACGGCTGGGCGCAACTCGGCAATCGCGGCTGGGGCTATGCCGACGTGCTGCCCTATTTCAAGCGCACCGAGAGGCGCATCGGCGAGGGCGACGACACCTTCCGCGGCCGCGAGGGCGGCCTGGTCGTCACCGACAACCCCTACCGCCACCCGCTCTGCGAGGCCTTCATCGAAGGAGCGATCGGGTTCGGCATCCCCCGCAACCCGGACTATAACGGCGCCGACCAGGACGGCGTCGGCTATTTCCAGCGCGCGATCCACAACAACCGGCGGGTGAGCGCGGCGCGGGGCTTCCTGCATCCCGCCATGCGCAAGCGCGACAACATGCTGGACGTGCGCACCCGCGCCCATGCGACGCGCATCCTGTTCGAGGGCCGGCGCGCCGTCGGCGTGCGCTACCGGACCGGCGGCAATCCCTACGAGGTGCGCGCCCGCCGCGAGGTCATCCTCTGCGGCGGCACGGTCAACTCGCCCCAATTGCTGCAGGTGTCGGGCGTGGGGCCGCCGGAATTGCTGGGCCGTTTCGGCATTCCCGTGCATCACGCGCTGCCCGGCGTCGGCGAGAACCTGCACGACCACTACGCCGTCCGGATCGTCGCGCGGGTCAGGGACATGGAGACGATCAACCAGCGCGTGCGGGGGCCCGCCTTGCTGGCGGAAGTCGCCCGCTACTTCGCCGGCGGCGCGAGCATGCTGGGGCTGGCGCCGTCGCTGGTGCATGTGTTCTGGAAGTCCGACCCGTCGCTTGACAAGGGCGACCTCCAGATGACCTTCACGCCGGCGAGCTACAAGGAAGGCGTGCAGGCCGCGCTCGACGACCATCCCGCCATGACGATCGCGCCCTGGCAGCAGCGACCGGAGAGCCGGGGCCATATCCGTATCACCTCCGCCGACCCCCTGGCGCCGCCCGAAATCCAGCCCAACTACCTCGCCCACGAGATGGACCGGCAGGTGCTGTTGAAAGGGCTTAGGCTGGCCCGCCGCCTGCTGCGCACGCCGGAGCTGGCGCCCTACAACGCCGGGGAGGAATATCCGGGCGACGGCGTCGAGAGCGACGACGAATGGCTCGACATCGCCCGCCAGCGGGGCACGACCACCTTCCACCTGGTCGGAAGCTGCCATATGGGGCCGGACACCGATCCGCTCGCCGTCGTGGACGACCGGCTGCGGGTCCGCGGGCTGGACGGCCTCAGAGTCGCTGACGCCTCGATCATTCCGCGCATGCCGTCGGCCAATACCAACGCCGCCACCTTCATGATCGCGGAGAAGGCGGCCGACATGATCCTCGACCGGGCGGCGCCCCCGCCCGTCACCCTTCCCGACTGACAGGACAAGCCCGGACCGTGGCCGCAGCCGACTTCCTGCCGCTGTTCATGTTCGCGGCGCTCGCCGCCTTCCTGTTCACCGGCTTCCCTGTCGCCTTCGGGCTCGCCGGCCTGACGATCCTGTTCGGCATCGTCGGCAACCTCATGGGCGTGTTCGAATATATCGAGTTCACCAACATGGTGTACCGCATCTGGGGCGGCGTCGCGGAGAACCTCGTGCTGACGGCCGTGCCGACCTTCGTCTTCATGGGCGTGATGATGGAGCGCAGCGGCATCGCGCAGGACCTGCTCTACTGCCTTCAGGTGCTGCTGAAGCGCGTGCCCGGCGGCCTTGCGCTGTCCGTGACCGTCATGGGCACGATCATGGCGGCGATGACCGGCATCATCGGCGCGTCCGTGACGCTGATGAGCGTGCTCGCCCTGCCCCACATGCTGAAGGCGAAATACGACCATGCGCTCGCCTGCGGCACGATCTGCGCCGCCGGCACGCTCGGCATCCTCATTCCGCCTTCGATCCTGCTGGTCATCATGGGCGACCTGATGGCGGTCTCGGTCGGCAACCTCTTCCTTGCCGCGCTCTTCCCCGGCCTGCTGCTCTCCGGCCTCTACTTCGTCTATATCTCGTCCTACTCCGCCATCCGCCCGCAGGTGGCCCCGCCGCTGTCGGACCTCGACACACCGCAGACAATCCCGGCCTATGCGGGCATGCTGCTCAAGGGCTTCATCCCGCCGGCGGTGCTCATCCTGATGATCAAGGTTGCGATCTTCGGCGGCTGGGCGACGCCCACCGAGGGCGGGGCGGTCGGCGCATTCGGCGCAACGCTGCTCGCGCTCGCCAACGGGCGCCTCACGCTGGAGCTGATGAAGGACTGCTGCGACCGCACGGCGCTCACGGTCGCGATGATTTTCTTCGTCTTCGTCGGCGCCACCGGCTTCTCCTATGTCTTCCGCTCGCTCGGCGGCGACGAGGTGGTGGACCACCTCATCCTCTCGGTCGGGCTGGGAAACTGGGGCCTGCTGATCGTGCTCATGGCGATCGTGTTCGTGCTGGGCTTCTTCCTCGACTGGGTGGAGATCACGCTGATCGTGCTGCCGGTCTTCCTGCCCATCGTCGACATGCTGACCTTCGGCGCGCATGTGCCGGATCACGAGGTCATTTACTGGTTCGCCATCCTGATCGCGGTCAATCTCCAGACCTCCTTCCTGACGCCCCCCTTCGGCTTCGCGCTCTTCTACATGAAGGGCGTGGCGCCGCCGGAAGTGAAGCTGACGGCGATCTACAAGGGCATCGTGCCCTTCGTGATCCTGCAGGTGATCGGCCTCACGACGGTCATCGCCTGGCCCGATATCGCGCTCTGGCTGCCCCGCCAATTGCTGGACTGACCGCTTGCCCCGGCCGGTCCGTTCGGGCGACACTGGCGCCATGAACGACGCTCCGGATTCCGGCGGACCCGGCGGCGGACCGGCGGTTCGCGCGGAATGGGAGGCCACGGCGCCGACCAGGCGGGAGACGGTGCCGGCGCTGGAAGAGATACTGAACGAGCCGTTCAGGGTGCTCGACCACGGCTTCGTGCGCGTCGTCGATTACATGGGCAGCGACAACGCCATCGTGCAGGCGGCGCGCGTTTCCTACGGCAAGGGCACCAAGCGCAGCTCCACCGACGCGGCGCTCATCCGCTACCTGCTGCGCCACCGGCACACCACGCCGTTCGAGATGTGCGAGATCAAGCTGCACATCAAGCTGCCGATCTTCGTCGCCCGGCAGTGGATCCGGCACCGGACGGCGAATGTGAACGAGTATTCCGCCCGCTATTCGAAGATGGACCGGGAATACTACATTCCTGATCCGGAATATCTGCAGGCCCTTCTGGAGGAGCGCAACCGCAAACGGCGCGAACGGGAGGCCTGGCCGGACCTGTTCGAGCCCCGGCAGCCGGAAGAACCCGCCACGCTCGCCGCCCAGTCCGGCACGAACAGGCAGGGCCGGGAAGGCCGGCTGACGGCGGCGGAAGTGGACGATTCCCTGTCGAGGCTCGACTGGGTCTCCAGCCGGACCTACGGCGTTTACAAGAACCTGCTGAACGAAGACGAGGACGGCGAAAAAATCCGCGAAGACAGGTCCGGAATCGCGCGCGAGCTCGCCCGCTCCGTCCTGCCGGTCAACTACTACACCCAGTTCTACTGGAAGTGCGACCTGCACAACCTGCTGCACTTCCTTTCGCTGCGCGCCGACAGCCACGCGCAATACGAAATCCGCGCCTATGCCGACCTCATTCTCGACGAGATCGTGAAGCGCTGGGCGCCGGTGACATACCGCGCCTTCCAGGACTATGTGCATCATGCGGCCTCCCTCTCGGCCGGGGCGCTCGCCGTGGTGCGGCGCATGCTGGCGGGGGAGCGGGTCGAGCAACCGGACAGCGGCCTCGGCGCGCGCGAATGGCGCGAACTCATGGCCATTCTGGACAAAGGCGCTTAGCCGCCGGCTTCAACTCTCGGAGAAAGCAATGAAAATCGAACTCCACCACATCAATGTCTGCACGAAGAACGTGCCCGGGCTGGACGAATTCTACCGCTCGGTCTTCGGCATGGAGACCATGGAGGGCCGCGAAGGCAACCGGAACCTGAACCAGGGCTATTCGGGCGGCGTCTCTTTCCTGACCGACGGGCGCACCGAGTTCCACCTGGCCACGCAGGATTTGGGCGTCGGGCACCGCATGGGCCATGCCGTCAACCCGCTGGAGCGCGGCCATATCGCCTTCCGCACGGACGACATCGAGGCGGTCAAGAAGCGCCTGACCGATCTCGGCATCCCCTTCTCGGACTATGGCGCCTGGGCCATGGGCGGCTGGTACCAGATTTTCTTCCAGGACCCCGAAGGCACCATCATCGAAATACACCAGCCCGGCTACGAATGACGGCGGCCGGGCTATACTGCCTCCGCCTTCACACGGGATATCGACATCATGCAGTTTCGCAATCTGGGTCGCTCCGGCCTGCAGGTTTCGCTTGTCGGCGTCGGCTGCAACAATTTCGGCCAGCGGCTCGACCAGGCCGGCACCGACGCCGTGGTCCATGCCGCGCTCGACGCCGGCATCACGCTGTTCGACACCGCCGACATCTATGGCGGACGCGGCAAGTCGGAGGAGTTTCTCGGCAAGTCGCTGGGGCCGCGCCGCAAGGACATCGTGCTCGCCAGCAAATTCGGAATGCGCATGGCGGACGGGCCCTACGGCATCGGCGCGGCGCGCTGGTACATCATGCACGCGGTCGAGGCGAGCCTCCGGCGGCTCGGCACGGACTGGATCGACCTCTACCAGCTTCACCAGCCCGACCCGCTGACCCCCATCGAGGAGACGCTG
>JAJEAZ010000149.1 GCA_022824105.1 Alphaproteobacteria bacterium | reverse complement strand
GAACAGGGCGCCGTCGATTTCCTTGTCCCCTCGCACATTGCCGGAATCCCGGATCGACGGGACGAAAAGGATGTCGAGGTCGGGACCGCCGAACATGACGCTCGCGGGACGGGTGCAGGGCATGTCGATCAGCCGGTCCAGGCTCCCGTCCGGCGCAAAGCGGGCGACTTTGCTCGCGTGGACCAGCGCGCTCCAGAGATAGCCTTCGCTGTCCACCGTGCCCCCGTCCGGGCCGCTGTCATGGGGCGTCGTGTCCACGGCGGTACGCTCCGGCCCGATGCCGCCCGTCTCCTCATCGTAGTCGTAGGCGAAGATCGCGTTCCGGCGCGTGTCGGCGAAATAGAAGGTCCCGCCGTCCGGGCTGAAGCAGGGGCCGTTGGCCACGATGACGCCGCCCTTCAGCCGGTGCAGCGTGAGGTCCGTGTCCAGGCGGTAGATCGAGCCGCGCGCCTCCTCGCCGATCCGGGTCGCCATGGTGCCGGTGAGGAAACGGCCCTGCCGGTCCACCTTGCCGTCATTGAACCGGGTCGAGGGGTCGCCCGCCTCCGGGTCCGAGACAAGGGTCGCCTCGCCGGTGTCGAAGTCGAATGTGTGGACGCCCGTCTGGAGCGCGACGACCGCCCCGCCGGCCTCGCGCAGCGCCATCGAGCCGATCATTGCCGGCACGCTCCAGTCCCGGCGCTCGCCCGTGGCCCAGTCGAGCCGGTGGATCGTGCATCCCCGGCTGTCCACCCAGTAGAGCGCCTGCTCGGCCACGTCCCAGAGCGGCCCCTCGCCGAGCATGTCTATGGTCTCGCCGACGCGCTCGATCTTCACGGGCAGCACCTCACAACCGGTATTCCGGCTCTTCGCGGTCCAGAATGCGTTTCAGGGCTGCAAAATGCCGCTCCGCGAGCTTCGGACGTTCCTCCGCGAATTGCTGGCGCACCGAATCCCGCACCCTGTCGGAAATCCTCCGCAGCTTCCCGCCGCTCGCCCTCGCGATCATCTGGAACTGGGCGGCGCGCTCCAGATAGAAAAGATCGGTGAACGCTTCGCCGACGGTTTCGCCGGAAACGATGATGCCGTGGCTTGCGAGGAACGCGACGGACCGGTTGCCCATGGCGCGCGCCAGCCGGTCGCCTTCCTCGTTGGCGAGCGCCAGACCGTCATACTCGTCGTCATAGGCGATGCGGTCGTCGAACATCAGCGCGTTCTGCTCGCACATCTCCAGCCGTCCGCCTTCCAGCAAAGTGATCGCCGTCGAGTAGGGCTGGTGCGTGTGCAGCACGACCTTTGCCGACGGCACATTCACATGGATGCGGCTGTGGATGTAGAAGGCCGTGTTCTCGACCTTCTCGCCACCCTCCAGCACCTCGCCTTCCTCGTTGCAGAGGCAGAGCGCGGACGCGGTCATTTCCGACCAGTGGACCCCGTAGGGGTTGATGAGAAAGCGGTCGCCCCGCATTTCGCCGTCTTCGCCCGGCACGGCCGCGGAGAAGTGGTTGTCGACGCCTTCATGCAGGTTCAGCCTGACCGCCCACCGCAGCGCGCAGGCGAGGTCTTCCCGCATTTCGGCATGGGCGAGTTGTGTCATAGCCGCACCACCTTGCCGGGGTTCATCCTGTTTGCCGGGTCGAGAGCGGTCTTGAGGGCGCGCATGACGTCCACGGCCTCGCCCCGTTCGGCCTCCACGGAATCGATCTTGCCCAGGCCGACGCCGTGCTCGCCGGTGCAGGTGCCGCCCATCGCCAGCGCCCGCGCGACGAGGCGCTTGTTGAAGGCCTGGGCGGTCGCCATCTCGTCGGGATCGTCGGGATCGATGACAATGCCGCAGTGGAAATTGCCGTCGCCCACATGCCCGACGATGGGCGCGATCAGCCCGGTCTCGTCCACATCGCGCCGGGTCTCGATCAGACACTCCGCCAGCCTGGAGATCGGCACGCACACATCCGTGGACCAGGCGCGGCAGCCGGGCCTGAGCGCCATGCAGGCGTAATAGACGTCGTGGCGAGCCTGCCAGAGCTTGTTGCGCTCCTCCAGGCTTTGCGTCCAGCGGAACGCGCTGCCGCCGAGCTCTCCGGCGATGGCTTCGACGGTCTCCGCCTGCTCCGCGGTGCCGGCCGGGGAGCCGTGAAACTCGAAGAACAGCGTCGGCTTTACCTCGAAGTCCTCCAGGTCGGAATATCGTATGCAGGCGTCCATCTGCGTGTCGTCGAGCAGTTCGATGCGCGCGACCGGAACGCCGGATTGCATGGTAAGGGTCACAGTCTCGACGGCTGTTTCCAGGCTCGGGAACTGGCAGACCGCCGACGCGATGTTCTCCGGGATGCCATAGAGCTTGAGGCGCACTTCCGTGATGGTGCAGAGCGTGCCTTCGGAGCCGATGAACAAGCGGGTGAGGTCGTAGCCGGCGGAAGACTTGCGCGCCCGGCCGCCCGTTTCGACGATCTCGCCGTCGGGCATGACCACGGTCAGCCCGAGCACATTCTCGCTCATCGTGCCGTAGCGCACGGCATTGGTGCCGGAGGCGCCGGTGGCCGCCATCCCGCCGAGCGAGGCATCGGCGCCGGGGTCGATCGGGAAGAACAGGCCGGTGTCGCGCAGATATTCGTTCAACTGCTTGCGGGTGACGCCCGCCTGGATGCGGCAGTCGCTGTCCTCCATGTTGACTTCCAGCACCTCGTTCATCCGGCCGAGGTCAATGGTGAGACCGCCTTTCACGGCGCCGACATGGCCTTCCAGCGACGTGCCGGTGCCGAACGGGATGATCGGCAGATCGAACTCCGCGCAGATGCGGTGCGCGGCGCTGACCTCTTCCGTCGTCAGGGCGAAGGCGACGGCGTCCGGCGGCGCTATCGGGAAATAGTCCTCGCCGCGCCCGTGCTGCTTGCGGACCGCCTCGGAGGTCGAAAGACGGTCGCCGAACACCCCGCGCAGCGCGGCGATGGCGGCATTGTGGCCAATGGGTGGTGCGCTCATCAGTGTCGGGTTCTATCTCATACCCGGCTGTGAAAGAAGGTGGATTGCGCCAATCACTGTGTGATTTGCGCCATGTCCGGCGGTTGCCGGACGCGGCTCAAGGGTCATCGTCGGACAGCGGCGCTTCGCCGAGCCCGCCGCCCGTCTGTATGGCATAGCCCTCCGTCAGCCAGAGACCAAGGTCCACATGCCGGCATTGGGCCGAACAGAAGGGGCGAACCGCCTCTACCGCCGGCCGGCCGCAGACAGGACAGGAGCCGAAAGGGCGGAGTTTCACGGGTGTTTCGGCCATGGCTGCCTCCGGCGCACTGTCCATTGCTCCGCGAGCGGGAGCCCCAGGCGTTGACGGGTCATTTCTACCACTCCGAGCGGCGAGAACGGCAACTGCCGGCGCGCCGCCGGATCGCCGGCGAACCCGTCCTCAAGGCGGCGGTCCACCCGCCGCCGCTCGGCCGCCCGGTCGAGATCGACGAAATCGATCAGCACAAGGCCGCCGAGTCCCCGTAGCCGGACCTCCCGGGCGATCCGCTCCGCGGCTTCGAGGTTGAGCGCGAGCAGGTCCTTCCGTCCGCCGCCATCCACGTCGATCACGACGGCAGCCCGCGTTTCCTCCACGGAGATGCTGCCGCCGCCGGCAAGCTTCAGCACCGGCTCCAACGCCTGCTGGATCGTGTCTTCGAGTCCGAAGGCCTGCCAGCCCGGCTCGTCCAGCAGCTCGATCCGGGCGTCGGGCAATCCCATGCGATCCGCATAGGAGCGCAGCCTGCGGTCCGCAAGCACCGCGCCGCCGGGAGCGAGCCGGTCGCGGAGGAAGGCCTGGAGCGGGTCGGGCTCCTGCCACAAAAGGGCCGGGGCTTCCTCCGAGGCGGCTTCGATGCGCTGCCAGCGCGCCCGGAGCACGTCCAGTTCCCGTGCAATGGCGGCGTCCGCCGCGACGGCGGCCGCCGCGCGCACGACCGCCCCTTCGCCGGACCCGACAAGCCGGCGGGCGAGTCCCTGCAGCCGCGACCGGGTCCCGTCGTCGGGAAGCCGTTTCGATGCCGCAACGCCGGGCGTCCGGGGCGTATAGACCAGGTAGCGGCCGGCCAGCCTCGGAGCCATGCCGAGGGCGGGGCCCTTGCCGCCGGCCGAGGGCCGGGTCGCCTGAACCAGGAGCTCGGCCCCTTCATGGGGCGGCCTGCCGCCGGCCAGCAGACCGGTTCCGCCGTCTCCCAGATCGACGAACGCGCCGAGACCGGGTTCCACGCGAAGCACCCGGCCGCGCCAGATCGAACCCGTTTCGTCGGCAGGCCGCTCCAGCCGCAGTTCCGCCGCCGAGCCGCCCGCCATCAGCGCAGCCGTCCGGCCCCAGGGCGCTTCCGTCAGCAACGCGCGGTTCATGGGACCGGATAGCCGAGGCCGGCCAGCAGCGACCGGGTTTCGTAGAGCGACAGCCCGACCACATTCGGGTAGGAGCCGGCGATTGCCTTGACGAAGGCCCCGGCCCGGCCCTGGATCGCATAGGCGCCCGCTTTGCCCTGCCATTCGCCGGACGCCAGGTAGGACTCGATCTCCCGCGCCTCCAGCCGCTTGAACGCCACACGGGTCATGACAGTTCGCGCAGCCTCGCGGCTGTCGGGGGCGCGAACCGCAATGCCTCCCCAGACGCGGTGCCGGCGGCCCGACAATCTGCCGAGGAAACGGCGCGCCTCCTCGATATCGCGCGCCTTGCCGAGCGCTCTGCGCCCGCATGCGACCACCGTGTCCGCAGCAAGCACGTAGCTGCCGGGGAAACGCGCCGCCGCCATGGCGCATTTCTCCCTCGCGAGCCGCGTGGCGAGATCCTGCGGCAGTTCCCGGCCGCCCGGCGCTTCGTCGATTTCCGCAGGCGCAACGCAATCGGGTTCGATGCCGATGCGGCGGAGCAATTCGAGCCGGCGGGGCGAAGCGGAGGCAAGCACAAGCGAAGCCATGGAGGCCGCCTTATACCACCGTTCGCCGTCAGGAACCGGAGGACCCGCGACCGGACCCCGGCGGTCGCAGCGCCGCTTGGCCGGCGAGGCTGTTCGGGGATGTCATGAATTGTCATGTTTTTGTCGCAACTGCCCTGGGCGCAGGGCCTGAAGATCGATCCCCCGGCGCTGTCCCGCGACTGCGGGTCGGCACGCCTCTTGCGCCGTTCCGGCCTCTCTCTGCCATGCCTCCTCCTTCGTGATGTCTTGTATCCGGTGCGCCTGCCGGGCCGGCGTGGACCGCTGCGGAAATGTCATGAAATGTCATGGGGCGGGGAGTCGTTCACGGTCATCAGCACTTCCTTTCAGGCAAAGGGCGGGACGAGGTGTCCCTGTTTTGCGCGCGTTTCGCGTGCGTGCGCGGGCGGGTGTCGGCGCCGGCGCGGTTCGTGCGCCTGATTGCGCGCGCGAGACGGC
>JAJEAZ010000710.1 GCA_022824105.1 Alphaproteobacteria bacterium | reverse complement strand
TCGGATGCCGCAAACCTCGGGACTCGCCGCGTGACCGACAGCTATCGCCTGGGTATCGACATAGGCGGGACCTTTTCCGACTTCGCGCTGGTCAACGATGCCGACGGCGCCATCCGGGTCGAGAAGACCCTGACCTCGGCGCACGCGCCCGACGAGTCGGTGATGTCCGGCATCGCCAGCCTCTCCGGCGCGATTCCCGACCTGCTGGGCCGGACTTCCGAGGTCATCCACGCGACGACCCTCGTCACCAACACCATCCTCGAACGCAAGGGGGCGAAGACCGGGCTGCTCACGACGGAAGGCTTCCGCGACATCCTCGAATTGGCCCGCGAGGTCCGCTACGACATCTACGACATGTTCATCCGCCTGCCCGAGCCGCTGGTCCCCCGCCGATTGCGGCTCGGCGTTCCGGAACGGGTGCTCGCCGACGGCACGGTCCTCCTTCCCCTGGACGAAGCGGCCGTCCGGCAGGCGGCAGCCGCCTTTCGCGAGGAGGGCGTCGGCGCCGTTGCGGTGTCGTTCCTCCATTCCTATCGCAACAGCACCCATGAGCGCCGCGCGGCGGAGATTCTGCGCGAGGAGCTTCCGGCCGCCACCCTGTCGCTGTCGCACGAGGTGCATCCCGAGCCCAAGGAATATGAGCGCACCTCGACCACCGTGCTCGACGCCTATGTAAAAGGTGTCGCGGAGGGCTATCTGGAGCGGCTGGCGGAGGGTCTGGCCCGGCGCGGCTATCGGGAGCGGCTTTTCGTCATGCTGTCGAACGGCGGCACCGCGACGGTCGAGACGGCGAAACGGGTGCCGGTCCAGATCGTCGAATCCGGGCCGGCGGCCGGGGTCGAGGCGGCGGCCTTTTTCGGCCGTCTCGCGGGGGATCGACAGCCTGCTTTCCTTCGACATGGGGGGAACGACGGCGAAGCTCTGCATCGTCGAAGACGGCCGGGCCGCGCGGACCCGCAGCTACGAGGTGGACCGCCAGCACCGGTTCAAGGCGGGGAGCGGCCTGCCCGCCGCGGTGCCCGTCTATGACCTGCTCGAAATCGGGGCGGGAGGCGGCAGCATCGCCCGGGTGGACGATCTCGGCCTGATCCGGGTCGGACCCGAAAGCGCCGGTTCCACGCCGGGACCGGCCTGCTACGGCCTAGGCGGCGCGGCGCCGACGGTGACGGATGCGGACCTCCTGCTCGGCTACCTCAACCCCGGCTACTTCCTCGGCGGGCGCATGGCCCTCGACCGCGCCGCGGCGGAGCGGGCCGTGGGCAAGCATCTCGCGGATGCGACCGGCCTCACGCCTCTCGAGGCCGCGGCGGGCGTCCACGAGATCGTCAACGAGAACATGGCGGCGGCGGCCCGGATCTATGTCGCCGAGAAAGGCAAGGCGCCGTCCGAACTCTCACTGGTCGCGTTCGGCGGGGCCGGGCCCGTCCATGCGGCCGGGCTCGCCCGCAAGCTCGGCTGCCCGCGCCTTGTCGTGCCGCCCCATTCGGGCGTCATGTCGTCGCTCGGGCTGCTCGCCGCCCCGGTCGCGTTCGAGCGGAGCCGGGCCGTCAGGCAGATCCTGGAGGCGGTGGACCTCGCCGCGCTCGAAGCCGGGTTCCGCGCGCTCGAAGCCGAGGCCGGGGAACTGATGCCGGACGGCGCCGCCCCCATCGTGCGGCGCAGCGTCGATCTGCGCTATTCGGGCCAGGACTACCCGTTGGAGGTCCAGGTCGCGGCGCCCTGCGACGCCCCCTCGACGAAGGCTGACTGGGAGGCGCGCTTCGAGGCGCTCTACCATTCGCATTACGGCAAGGTGGACGACGACAACCCGGTGGAACTCGCGAGCATCCGGGTGCATGTGAGCCAGCCCCCGCCCGCGCTTGAGCTCGCCCGGCCGCCGGCGAAGGCCGACGCCCCGCCCAAGGCGTGGCGCGACATCCATGTCCCGACGGGCTCCGGCATGGAGCGGGCGCCGGTATATGAGCGGGCGGAACTGCGCATCGGACAGGAGATCGCCGGGCCCGCGGTCATTGAGGAACCGGAATCGACAACCGTCATCGGTCCGGGCGACCGGCTGCGCGTGGACCCGCTCGGGTGCCTTGTGGCGGACCTCGTCATCTACAGGCCCGCCATGTCAGACGGCGGCGGCGAAGAGGCGCCCCGCCCGGCGGCGTTCGGGCGGCCGTAAATGCAGCTCGACCCTGTCACCATCCAGATCCTCTGGAACCGTCTCATCACCATCGTCGACGAGGCGGCGACCGGGCTCATGCGCACCGCCTATACCCCCTCGGTGAAGGAGTATCACGACTTCTGCTGCGCGCTCTTCGACGCCGATGCGCGGATGCTGTCCCACTCGACGGTCACGACGGCGGGGTTCCTCGGCATCGTCCCGGAGGTGCTGCGCAACTTCATCGCGAAATTTCCCCCGGAGACCCTCAGGCCGGGCGACGCCATCATCACCAACGACCCGTGGATTGCGAGCGGCCACCTGATCGACATCTCGATCGCGGCCCCGATCTTTCACCGCGGCCGGATCGTCGGCTACACGCTGTGCATCGTCCACCATCTCGACATGGGAGGACGGATGTCCACGCTCGAATCGAAGGACATGTACGAGGAAGGGCTGAAGATCCCGATCCTCAAGCTCTACGACGAAGGGCGGCTGAACGAGACCGTGTTCGACTTCATGCGGGCCAATATCCGGGTGCCGGACAAGGTGCTGGGCGATGTCCGCGCGCAGCTCGTCGCCAACAATGTGTGCGCGCGGGGGCTGAAAGGGCTGCTTGAGGAATACCGGCTGGACGGCCTCGAAGCGCTCGGGGCCGAGGTCATCGACCGGACCGAGTCCAGCCTGCGGCGCAAGATTGCGGCGCTGCCCGACGGGTCTTACCGCAATGTCGCGGTGCTTCCGAAGGTCCCGGGCTGCGACGACGAGGTCGTGGTGAAGATCGATGTCACGGTGGCGGGCGACGGGATCACCGTCGATTACTCCGGGTCGTCGGGCGAGGTCGGGGCGGCGATCAACTGCTCCTACAACATGACGCGCTCCTACACCGCCTACCCCGTCAAGCTCGCGCTCGACCCCCATGTGCCGAACAATGAGGGCGGGCTCAGGCCCATCGAGGTGATCGCGCGGGAGGGCACCATCGTCAACTCGCGCCCGCCGGCCGCCACCTGGGGCCGGACGATGATCTCGCACCTCTTTCCCGAGATCGTCTTCGCGACGATGGAGTCCGTCATGCCGGAGTCCATACTCGCCTCGAATGGCGGCTGTCCGGCCAACGAGGTCTATCTCCACGGCCGCCACGCGGACGGCCGGTCGTTCCTCGCGATCGCGCAGCACAGCGGCGGCTTCGGCGCGAGCGCCCGGCATGACGGCTATCCCTGCCTCTGCTTTCCCAACAACACGCGCAACATTCCCGTCGAAGTGACGGAGAACGAGGCGCGCATGTACTATGTCCGCAAGGAGCTCCTCGCCGACTCGGGAGGGCCGGGCCGCAACCGGGGCGGGCTCGGCCAGGAGATCGAGTTCGCCATCCTCGACGGCGGCAACGAGCGCGCCCGGGACGTCGAGAGCTCGGTGCGCCTCAGCGGCCGCACCGAGGACGGCCCCTTTCCGGTGTTCGGCCGCCTCGGCGGCCGGAACGGGCGCGGGAGCGGCCTCTGGCACAATGGCGGGCCGGTCGATCACGGGGTTTACCGGCGTCTTGCTCCCGGCGACCGCGTGCGGTTCGTGCTGAGCGGCGGGGGCGGCTACGGCGACCCGTTCGAGCGCGAGCCCGCCCGCGTGCTCGCCGATGTCCAGCAGGGCTACGTGTCGGTCGAGAGGGCCGAGGAAGACTACGGCGTCGTCATCGACGCAGCGACGATGACCGTCGATGCCGACGCAACCCGCCGTCTCCGCGCCCGGGGAAGGCCGCCGGCGAAGTGAGGGCCGGGCGGTCCCTTTGCCGCCGGAAGATCTAGAAGAACACGTAGGAGCGGACCACCACGTTCTTGCGGCAACGCGCGTCGGCGGGCGCCGTCGGGTCGATGCAGGCCGAATGGAAAGACCAGCGCGACACCGAGCCGTCCGTGACCGAGTCGTAGCATTTCAGCATCGACACTTCCGTCGGCGTCTGCCGCGGGAACCAGTACCACTCATGGTCCGGACGGTAGGTGAAGCGCGTCGTCTCCCCCACGCGGTCGTCATAGATGCGGTAGTTGTTGATGTAGGGCTGGTCGGCGAAAGACGGCCACGCGCAGAGCACGAACGGGAACTGCTCCACCGTCTCCATCGGCTTGGCGAGATTGATCGACATGAACCGCCGCGACATCTTCGCGTCGGCCTCCGCCTCCGTGTAGTGCTGCGTGCGCCCGAAATTG
>JAJEAZ010000269.1 GCA_022824105.1 Alphaproteobacteria bacterium | reverse complement strand
CCGAAGTCGGACCGCTGGCTGCGCATCAACATGTTCCGCCACGCGCCCTACCCCGACGAGTTGCAGGCCGGGCCGCCGGACGACTGGATCTATCCCCGTCCCGATGGCTGAGGCGATGCTCTGCTCGCTGAACGAGATCCGGGCCCTGGCGGCCGGGGCGGCGCGCGGCGCGGGCCTGCCCTGGGGCGTGGCCGAGGAGGCCGGGCGGGCGGCGCGCTGGCTGGAGGCGCGGGGCCTCGCCGGCCTCGCGGCGCTGGAGGGCGCGCTCGAACGCCTGTCGGCGGCGGACTGGCGGCGTTGCTTCCCGGTCCCCGAAGGCGCTGTCTGGCGCGCGGAATCGGGAGAGACGGACGGGCTGCTCGCCGGCATCACCCTGGCCGACCGGGCGGACGGGCTGCTGCCGTTCGCAAACGGCGGCGCGCTCGTTCTCGCCGGGGTCCGCCGGCCGCTGCTGGCGCTGCCGTTCCTGTCCGGCGTCGCCGGCATGTGCGGCGCGCGGCTGGCCGTATCCCTCGGGGCGCAGACGCCGGCAATCGGGATCGGCCCGCATTCCGCCGGCGAGTCCTGCCGCGCGCTCGAAGGCATGGCTCTTGCCGAGACCGTCCGGATCGCGAAGGCCGGCGACGGCGCAATGCCGCCGGACCTGCCGCGCCTCGACGGCAGCATCCCGGTGGACAGCGAGGTCTACGCCCGCCTCGCCCGCTGGGCCGCCCGGACCCATGTGCCGGAAAGCGCTGAATCGCGCGCACGCGGCGCCGGCGCGGGCGATCCGGTGGAGACAGACTGACCGAAGGCGGCGCTACCGCGCCAGGTCCGGCTCCCTGCCCTCGGCGGCCTCCCTGCCGTCGAAGCGGCCGTCATAGATGGGCCGCGCGCCGGTGGTGGGGCCGGGATATTGCATGAAGACGATGGTGCAGCCTGTCTCGGTGTGCATCTCGTGCTCGAAATGCGGGTCTTCCATATAGACCATGTCGCCGGCCTTGAGCGTCCGGTCGCCGAAGCGGCACTCGCCCTCGGCCACATACCAGAGCTGGGCGAAATCGTGCCTGTGCAGCGGGAAGCCCGCCCCCGGCTCGTAGGTGACGAGGCCGGCATTGGGCGTGTTCGGGCGCTCCGGCGTCGGGTGGAAGACCATCCGCGTCACATTGGCGAAGCGCCCCCGGTGCCCCGGATGGTCCGCCGGGCGGCGCACGACGGGGGCGTGGTGCGTTGCGGGGGTTTCAGTCCCGGGCTTGGACATTCGGCGGTCCTCCTGCACAGCCGGACAGGGGGCGATTCGATCCGGTTACGTCTTTTGTCCCTGCCGATTCTCGACTCCGGTCATCCTGTCCTCAAGGCGCCCCATGGCGTCGCGCAAGCCTTCAAAGGCGCCTTCCAGGCGGGCCACGCGCTCCGACAGGCTGCGCACATCCCGATGCAGAGACCACAAGAACGCGATGATGCCGACGATGCCGGCCAGCTGGAGAGTATCTGCGTTCAGCCAATCCATGCGGCTATCTTCCCGTTCCCGGATCTTCCACGGAGCATGAGGACGGTCCACCTTATATGGAAATTCCATTTCATTCAACGGTCGGATTGGACCGGACAACATCCGGCCGGTTCTGCAGGGCGGTTGCTCCCGGGCTTGTCGTGTGCGGTTCGGGGCGCAGCGCCGTCTTCCCCCGCCGCCCCGGATGGAGCCCTAGTTGAACACCGACTGGACCATGGAGTTGGGCAGCCAGAGGGCGAGGATGGGGAAGAGCAGCACGAGGACCAGCACGATGCCGTCCGTACACAGGAACGGGATCGCGCCCTTCATCACCCTTGTCACCGGCACCCCGGTCGTGCCGCTCACGGCGAACAGGTTGAGGCCGACCGGCGGGATCACGCCGCCCATCTCCACCGCCAGCGCGAACAATATGCCGAGGTGGATCGGGTCGATGCCGAGCGTCAGCGAGACCGGGTAGATGATCGGCACCGTCAGCGCCAGGATCGCCACGCCCGTCAGGAACATGGACAGGACCAGCAGCACGGCCAGCAGCACGATGAGGAAGCCCATGGCCGAGAGGCCCTGCGCGCCCACCCAGGTGGCGACCTCCTGCGGCCAGCCCTTGTTGGCGAGCAGGAACTGGAAGACGCCGACGCAGCCCAGCAGGAAGAAGACGATGGCGGTGAGGTTGGCCGCGCGCATGGTCGTCGGCAGCAGCTCGCGCAGGAACGCGCCGCGCCGGGCGGCCAGGCCGTAGATCAGCGCATAGGCGCAGGATGCCGCGCCCGCCTCCGTCGGCGTGAACACGCCGCCATAGAGGCCGCCCAGCACGAAGACCGGCATCAGGATGGCCGGCAGCGCCTCGACGGTCGAGCGCCAGAGGTTCCCCAGACTGAACTCGCCCGCGGGCAGCTTCAGCCTCCAGGCGATGAAGACGATGATGACCGCATCCGAGATCGCCAGCAGGATGCCGGGCACGAAGCCGGCGAAGAACAGCTTGACGATGGACTCCTCGGTGATGATGCCGAAGAGGATGAGCGTGATCGAGGGCGGGATCAGGATGGCGATGCCGCCGCCGCAGGCGATCACGCCCGCCGCCATCCAGACCGGATAGCCGCGCCGGATCATCTCCGGATAGGCGATCACGCCCATCGCCGCCGCCATGGCGGTGCTGGAGCCGGAAATGGCGCCGAACAGCACGGCCGCGATCAGGGTGGCGTAGGCGAAGCCGCCTGGCAGCCAGCCGATGATGGCGTCGGCGAACTTGAACAGCTTGGAGATCAGCCCCGTCCGCTCCATGAGGAAGCCCGCATAGATGAAGAACGGGATCGCCATGAGCGTGTATTTGTTGACGAAGCTGAAGAAGGCGCGAAACGCGGTGTTCGCCGACAGCACCGGGTCGTAGAGGATGAAGGCGACGGCCGCCCCGCCGAGCGCGACGCCGATGGGCGCGCCCAGCGCAAGCAGTGCGATGAGGCCTGAGCCGAGTGCGCCCATGTCAGATCTCGATCCCTTCCTCGACCGGGGCCCAGGGGAACACGGTCTTGCCGCGCAGCGCCTGCACGTCCTGGTAGAGGTGGAAAAGGGTGACGACAGCCATCAGCGCAAACGCGATGACCAGGCAGGCCTGGAACGGCCAGATCAGGATCACCATGCTCTGGGTGGTGCGGCCGAGCTTCTCGGCGCGCTCCACCGCCGGCAGGCCCCAATATGCCAGCGCCGTGAACAGGGTGAGCGAGATGCCGGACACGAAGACCCGGATCGTCAGCACGGTGCGGACATAGCCGCGGCTGCGCAGCAGGTCCAGCAGCGCCAGCACGGCAAGATGCGAGCGCGAGGCCTGCGTGACGGCGAAATAGATGAAGACCGCCGCGATGGAGACATAGGTGACGGCGTCCTGCCCCCAGTCGAAGACCACGCCCAGAATGTAGCGGCGCACGATCTCGATGCAGGCGAGCAGCGTGCCGCTGAGCAGGATGATTGCGGCGATGCGGGCCACGACCTTGTCGAGCAGGAAATGCAGCGCGCGGTAGGCGCGGTCGATGGCGAGGTCGATGCCGACAGGTTCGGGCATGTCGGTGGAACTGCCGGTCATCCGGGCCGCCTTCGGTTCACGCGGGTAAGGAAGCAGCGGGGGGCCTCAGGGACCCCCCGCAGCGACGGCTCGTTTACTTTTTGGCGAAGCGCTCGAACCAGGGCTCGATCTCGGAGCAGTCGGTGTCCTCGAGCCAGTGCGACCCCATCGGGTTGGCCGCGACCGCCATCTTCGCCTCCTCGGCGAACCTGTCCACCCACTCGTCGGCGTCGGCCGGGGTGTTCTTCTTGATGTGGTCGGCGGTGCCGGACCCGAGCGCGTCGGCCAGCACGCCCGCCTCGTCGGCGGTCATGATGTAGATGCCGGGCTTGGAGGGGTCCTCGGTGCCGTATTTGTCGATCATGCGCTTGTCGTTGCACCAGTTGGCCTTCTTCGCAAACGGCAGCATCTCCTCGACGATCAGCCTCTCGATGATCGCCTGCTGCTCCGCGTCGAGCGAGTTCCACCAGCTCATGCTGGCGCCGATCCAGTAATAGTCGCCGACGATGCCGTTGATGCCGGCGACGGTGAAGTAGGGCGCCTGGTCCTTGACGACATTGAAGCCGCCGAGGCTGGTCAGCAGGCCGTCGATGACGCCCGTCTCGAGCGCGGGCGGCACGTCGCCGAAGGCCATGGTGGTGGGGTTCGCGCCCCAGGCCGACAGCGCGGCGTTCTCGACCGGGCTCATCGAGCGGATCTTGCGGCCGGCGAAATCCTCCGGCTTGAGCAGGCGGGAGCCGGAGCCCGCGCCCATGTAGAAGCT
>JAJEAZ010000255.1 GCA_022824105.1 Alphaproteobacteria bacterium | reverse complement strand
GACGGTCTGGGCCTCCGCCCGGGCCTCGGTGTAGGCGCGCAGGGCGGCGGCGTTGCCGGCCTCCGCCGCCCATTGCTCGCCGGCGTCGTGGACGGCGTTCAGGACCATCTGCTGGCGCATGATTTCCGCGGCGGACCGCGCCGCGCCGATCAGGAAGCCGTGGGCGGCGGGCAGCGCGGCCAACAGTTCGGCCCGGGCCAGCGCCTCGGTCCGCGCGTCCGGGAAGATGCGCCGCCCGAACACCGTGCCGGCGCGGGCGATTTCCGCGGTCCATAGCGCGTTCAGACGTCCCGCGGCGTCCCGGCAGGTCACGATTTGCCGGTCGATGGGGGTGGCGCCCGTGCCCGTGGCAGCCTGCCTCGTCGCGAACTCGACCAGGCGCGCGGGCGAGGCCCCGGCGGACGGCGAGCACGTGGCCGTCACCAGCGACCAGATGTCGGTGGATTCCCGCAGATCGTCCGCCGAGATGTGGCCGAGCAGCAGCGCGTGGAAGACGCATTGCCTTGCGTAGTTCCTGACATTGCGCGCGAAGACCGTGTCGGTGATTTCGAGGCGGGTCGTCTGGGCCGCGAGCCTGGCCCCGAAGATCAGCCCGTGGCGCTGGTACTGGAGGTCGTTCGGCAGGGTGAACGCCTGCTCGGTGAGCCGCGTGTGGCCGTCACCCACCTGGGAAGTGAGAGAGGCGAAGAGCGCGAGCCCGATGGGCACGTTCGCCACCACCGCCGGCGCCAGCGTCGGATCGAGACGGTCGACCACCCGCACCGTCGCCTTGGGCACGATCATCGCGCCCCAGACCGCGGCGAACAGCAGCACCCACTTGGCGTTGTCCTTCCACGAGCCGCCGAAGGCGGTGCGGAACAGCACCCAGCCGAGCCCGGCCACGCCGGCGAGCTGGGCCAGCGTCACAAAGGCGCCGCCCGAGGTGATGGCCGCGACCGCGTTCAGCAGATCGACGAGATAGACCCCGCCGCCGAGGGTGAAGAGTTCGTACATCTATAGAGTGTCACCGCATCGGTCAGCGCGACCCGGCCCCGGCGCCGCCGCGCGCGAAGGCAAGGGCGGCCCGCAGATCGGCGCTGAGCGCGCCCGCGAGCTCGGTCTCGATCAGGCGCAGCTTCTCGACCACCGCAAGCGCGGTGTTGAGCCTCTGGAGCCCCTGGTGGCGGTGCCGGGCGAGCGCGACGCGATTGGACCGGAGCCCTTCGCGCCAGCGCTGCAACTGCTCCCCGTCGGCAATGTCGAGCGTCCCGGCCCTTTCCTCGACCGTGCGGTGCAAATCCGTGATCCACACCTGCATGACGTCGAGCGCGACCGCTTCCGCGAGCGCGTCCATTTCCTGGTCGATCACCGCGCCCCGATAGGCCGCCGCCGTGTTGGCGACCCGGTAGACCGGCAGTGTGGTGAGATTGACCAGTCCCAGCGCCGGCGCGGGCGGGGCGGTGTCGGTGCGCACCGCGTCGACCAGGTCGCGCAGCAGTTCCGCAACCCGGGCGCGGAAGCCCCGGTCGGCGGGGATGGGCACCGTCCCCAGCGTCGGATTGAGGCAGGCGCCTGGCGTGTCGCAGCGGTAGACCGGCAGCGCGCCGCCGCCCTCCATCAGGGTCTCGGTGACCCGCCGGTCGAGGGCCAGCGGCTCGAGGATGCGCACCCGCGGCCCCGAGGTATCGGCGTCGCTGGTCGGTGCCGTGACGATCAGCGTGCCCGTCACCGCCATCGCGAACTCGGCAAGCTGGGTGTCGCCTGCCAGGAACGACGACGCCCTTATCGCCTTCCAGGCATAGTTGACGTTGACCGGCACCTGGTCCGCCATCGCCCCGGAGGCGGCGGCGAGCGTCGAGTTGCGCCTGCCGTCGGCGCCGCAGCCATGCTTCGCGGCGGCGTAGTCGCTGAATATTCCCTGGCCGGTGCCGATGGCGGCGCAGATGGCGGACGAAGCGCGGTCGTTCTTCGACCAGAGCGCGCCGACCAGGGCCTGGGCGGTCTCGCAGCTGTTGAGGTTCTGGGAATTAACCCACTGCGCGAGCGCCCGCAGCTTGGCCATGGTCTCCGCGATCACCGGCGAGATGGTCTCCAGGGCCAGCTCGAAAGCGAAGCCGGCGGCGTTCTGGGCGACCGCGCGGCCGAAGGCGATCAGCTGGTCGGAGTTGATGAAGGAGAAGGCGCCGGCGAAGGCGTCGATGCCGCCGCAGCCGGCCCGGAAGGAGGGCAGGCTCACGGTGGCGATCTGCTCCGAACGCACCGGCGAGCGGAGGTAGAGATTGCCGAGGGTCCAGTGCCCGGAGGCCTGGCCCTGGAACGCGGTCGGCCCGGTGGTGTTGACCGCCGCCCCCTGCCAGAAGCGGTTCATCTCCGAGAGCACGTCGGCATGGGCGGGCGCAGTACCCAGCAGCGCCGCCGCAACCAGAGCGCAGACGGCCCCCTTCCTCACATCAATAGTCATGTCCGGACTCCAGGGCGGTGAGGGCGTAGATCCGTTCGGCCATCTGGTCTTCGGCCATCACGCCGAAACCGACGGGGATCACGCGTTTCGTCTGCGCATCGAACAGCACCAGGGCCGGGACCGGGGCGTTTCCTAACCCGAGCCGGGCGGCCCGCCCGTTGTCTGCGACGGCCTCGGGCCAGCCCTCCAGCGCCTCGCCGGTGAGCGAGACGGCCAGCACGTCGAGGCCGTGGCGCTTCGCGAAGGCGCGCAAGAGCGGGCCGAACACCTTGCAGCCGGCGCAGCCGGCATGGCCGAGATAGATCAGCCCGTAGCGATCGCCGAGGCGAGCCAATGCCTCTTCGCGCGCCTGCCTGCGCCGGTCCGACCAGACCTGCTTGGCGAGCGCGCCGACCGGGCGCCGCAGCGTGTAGTCGAGCTCCGGAGTCGCCCAGACCGTGCGCCGGAACGCGTCGGAGAAGGTGGCGGCCCGTTGCAGCGTTTCCTGCTGGAGGCGCAGATAGGCGGTGACGTTGGCCGGGGTCGGATCGAGGATGGCCGTTGCGCGGGCTTCCTCCAGCGCCTTCCGCATCGCAGCGATGCGCTCCATTGCGGATTGCGCGGTATCGGCAGAGGGCGGCACGGGCGCCGGTTGCGCCGCGGGCGGGTCATCGTCCCGGTCGCAATAGAAATGCCAGCCGAGCGAGGCGCCGGCGCCTTCATCGGCACACCAGGAACGCCATTCTCCGCCTGCGGCGGAGGCGCCCAGCGCCGCCCAGACGCCGGCCGCGGCGAGGACGCGCTTCAGCGCCCGC
>JAJEAZ010000349.1 GCA_022824105.1 Alphaproteobacteria bacterium | reverse complement strand
CTGGTTCATCACCAGGTTGACCATGTCCGGCGAACTCAGCTCCGTCGGAAGCACCCCGAGCGACACGAGCCGGAACAGCACCCCGTTGGCCGATGACGCATGCACGCTGGTGTAGACCTTGTGACCGCTCGACACGAAGTGGAGGACCTCGTTGACATCCGCAGCGGACCGGATCTCCGAAACCATGCCGACGTCAGGATTGATCCGGACGAACACCATCAGCGCCTCCGCCCAGTTCGCGCTGCGCTCCTCGGGCGTCTTTCCCGGCCGAACCGCGAACTGGCGGATCCCATCCTCCCCGATGACGTATTCGATCGGATCCTCGAGCGTGGCGATCGAGATCCCCCGGTCCCGGTCCTCGTAAAGCCGCTGCAGGTTGCGCACGAGGGTCGTCGACTTGCCGTCGCCGGTCGAGCCGCCGATGATCACCAGTCCGGCCTCGGAGCGGCGTTCCTCCGCCAGCGCGTCGAGCACGTCCTCCTCCAGGCCGAGGCCGACGAGATCCCCGCAGGTCGAGGGATCAGGCTTCGGCAGGAGCCGCAGGTTCAGGAAGTGCCGGACGTCGCCATGCCAGGCGAGCTGGCCCCGAAAAGCGCCGATCTCCTCGGGCATTCCCTCCGGCATGCCCCCCTGACCTATCGAGAATCCGGCGGGAATGCCCTCGACCATCGTCGCCTTGCCGTCGCCGCCGTCCCGGACGCCGTAGCACCAGCTGACGGCCTGCTTCACCTCTTCCCCCTGCCACTGGGACCCGTGGGTGTGTTCGCCGGATCCGCACTTGATCCTCGCGACCCCGTGGGATCCAAGAGCCGCGAGCTTGATGTCCGACGCCTGGAGCCTCGCTGCATCCCTCAGGAGGGACTGAAGCCGCAGCTGCCCCCTGGTCGGGCTGCGCGACACGACCTCCTGCGTGGCCAGGCCGTGAAGCACCGCGATGTCGTCCAGCTCGGCCGGCACCTGCTCCTTTTCCGCCGGCAGGTCGTACTGCCCGCGCAGCTGCACGAGTTCGGCGGCGACCGCCCCGCTGTTGTATGCGGGCACGAGAAACACCCGTCCGTCCGGCAGGAGCGCGCACGCCTTCCGGAACTCCTCGGAGCCGATGCCGTAGGCCTCGCCCTTGCCGATCTCCGGCGTCTCGCGGCGTCCGAAGCCCAGCGCGGAAAGCGCGGGCCGCAGTCGCGCACCGAACCCGGCACGGCCGCCCTGCGACCGATCGGCGCCGTTGCTCCGGCCCACTTCGATTTCCGCGTCAGCCGTCATCAACCGTCTTCCCCGACCATGCTGAACTCCCACTCCGCGTTTCCGGCCGCGAAGGATTCACTTGTCCGG
This sequence comes from Alphaproteobacteria bacterium, assembly GCA_022824105.1. Lineage (GTDB taxonomy): Bacteria > Pseudomonadota > Alphaproteobacteria > Bin95 > Bin95 > Bin95. The sequence goes on along the minus strand of JAJEAZ010000349.1, from coordinate 5,572 downwards.
AAAGGCACGAGTACCGGCGTCCCGTCCGGTGACGCCGGATCGTCGATCCAGACGCCCTCCGGCACGACCTCGCGAACCGCCAGCCCGTCCTCACGGCCCTCGCCCTCCAAAAGCCTCACGGGAAGATCGAGAACCGGCTGCCGGTGAACCATCGGCGGATCCTCCCCGGTCGCGCCCGGCACCTCGATCGCGATCTCGCGGGACCCTTGAAGCAGCACCTCCCACGGGCCGTCGCCCCTGCGAACCGCGTGAATGACCCGCCAGCCGGTCCTGCCGTCCTGCGGCCGGCCGCTGTCAGCCGACAAGGAAGTCGCAGCCGAAATATCCTCCGAAGGCGGCGGCAGAGACTCCAGGTCCTGTCCGGACAGCACCGAATGCGGCTCCGTTCCCGGAGGCGGAAGAGACACTGCTGGGGCGTCGGCGGCAGCCTGCGGCAGTGCCGGCAAATCCAAGACCTGAGACATGCGGGGGAAAGCGGCTGCATCGGCCGCGTCCGGACCGCCCGACATGACCGGCGGCGCTTCGTCCAGAGCCGCCGCGATCTCGTCACCCGTCCAGTCGGGATTCGGCGCCAGGCCCTCCGCAGGCGGCAAGGCATCCGCAACGGCAGCCTCCTCCTTGATGCGCGCAAGGTCTGCCTCCGCCGTGACAAGGTCGTTGCGCAGGTCCAAGAGCGCGGCCTCGGTTTCCGGCCCCTCCGGCTCCTCCTCGAGCCGGGCGATCCGCGCGCGCAATGACGCGACCTCGCTCCGCAGTCCCTCCATGCGCCCATCCGCCACGGCAGGGGCAGGCACCGCAGAAGGCGTCGCTCCGGACGCGCGCAGGATCCCCAGCGAGCCGTCAAGCCTTGCCTGGGCATCCATGAGCCGGGCAATCGCCTCGGCCCGGTCCGTGCAGATCCGGAGCACCTCGAGCTCCACGGCAGCCGCTTCCAGCCCCTCGATCTCGTTCCACGCCTCCGTCAGGCGCTCCCGGGGACAGTCCCCGAACAGGGCGCGCAGGTCGGCCTGCCCATCCGCAACGGTGCCGAAGGGGTCCGACTGGGCAATGCCGGTTGCGGGCAGTGCGAGCAGGACGGCCATGGCCGCCGGGAGCGAGCGCTGCAGCACGGCTTGGCAACGAGAGTTGCGAGGACCTTCGCCCGACCCTATGTTCGTCGCATGGGCGTGCCGTTCGATACACACTCCGCCGTCTAGCGCCTGACGAATGCCGGCTTTACCGAGCCGCAGGCGGAGGCGTTGAGCGATACGGTCCACCAGGCGGTCACCGGCGGCGTCGCCACGAAGGCTGACATTGCCGAACTGCGGACCGGGCTGCGCTGGTTGACTGCAATTGGTGCCGGGACCGTGGCAATTTTGGTTGGGGCCTTCGGGTTCGTCTTCAACATGCTGGTGGGAGTGACGGCAGACATTGCCGCGCTGCAGACCACCCTTGCCGCTCAGGGTGCGGACATCGCTGCCATCAAGGAATCTCTCGCGGCGCTGGCGGCCCGCTGATCGTCCGGCCAACTCCCCTGCCCTCCCGATCGACTTGTTGACACGACTCGTCATTCGGCACCCCCTTCCCCCTGCAAGGAGGCGTTCGGGCACGGACGGCGCTTGACCGACATAGGCCAATGGCCTATATGCTCGGGATGGAATTCGAGTGGGACGATGCCAAGAGCAATGCCTGTTTCGCTCGTCGCGGCTTTGACTTCGCCTATGCCACCCGTGCTTTCGTAGATCCGCACCGGATCGTGGCCCAGGACACGCGGCGGGACTACGGCGAAGATCGGTTCCAGCTGACCGGAACGATCGACGAGCGGACCTTTGTCGTCGTCTTCACGTAGCGGGGTTCCGTTGTTCGCATCATCTCGGCTCGTAAGGCCAACAAGAAGGAGGTCGCAAACCATGGGCACAACGCGCATCAGGATTGATCCCGACGATCCGTCCACCTTCCCTGCAGGCCGGATCGACCCGGCGACCGTGGACGCGACCACGGAAGCTGACATCGCGCTGCAGGAACGGGAAGACGACGCCGCGGCTATGCAGGACATGGCGCGATATGCGCGCCGGATTCGAAGACGGCTGGGTCTGAGCCAGACGGAACTGGCACGACGCATCGACGTACCACACGAGACGATCCGCAACTGGGAGCAGGGCAAGCGCTGCCCGACTGGCGCTGCCCGCGCCTTGCTCCGGATCCTCGACAAGGCCCCGGAGGCGGCGCTTCGCGTCCTGACTTGAAGAGTTTCTGTGCCCGCGTGAAACCAGAAAGGCGTCAGCGCACGAGTTCCTTCGCACGCGAAGTCACGCCCGCCGGTGAACGCGACGATCCATGTTGAGGAGTGACACCCCCTGATCCTTGCGATCCCCCCACTTCCGGATCGCAATGACCGGCGCGCCCGAACCGCTTCACAAGGGCGCACAGTAGATAGAAGCCGCCCATTGATGCCATCAAGGAAGCTCTCGCCGCGCTGGTGGGCCGCTGATCGTCCGGCCAACTCCGCTGTCCTCCCAATCGACTGGCTGACACGACTCTTCATTCGGCACCCCCTTCCAGCGCGGCCTCGATCCGCCCCGCGCGCACCTTGGCTTCCGAAGGCTCGGTCTCCATTTTCCGGAGGCTGGCCGCCGCCGCTTCGTGAGCGGCCGCAAGGGACCCCGCGCGGAGTTCGGCATCGCCAAGTTCGGCAATCACCTCGCCCATCGCTTCGCGCGGACCTGCTTCCGCCGAGGCCGGCGCCCTTCCGGTCAACCGCCTGAACAGCTGTTTCATTCCGCACACCCATTCAGCGATGCTTTCCAATTCATTGCCCACCCTCCCGCATTCACCCGACGGGCAGCTTCAGGCAGTCGCCCAGCTGGTAGCTCTTGTCCGCCCCGAGTCCGTTGAGCTTCGCGATCTCCTTCCAGCGGGAGGCCTTGCCCAGCGTCCGCTCGGCCAGGATCGACAGCGGCGAGTCGCTCGCAAGCACGATCACGCCTTCGCAGCCTGTGCCCTCGTAGGTGAGGCGCACCAACCGGCGACCGGGATCGGTGTCCAGGACGTGCGGATTGTGCTTGCGGACGCCATCGAGGGGCAGGAACTGATGTCCCGGGCGGTTAGGCATGTTTGCCCGGACCAAAGGATCGCTGCCGGCGTCCAGCAGGTGCGTGAGCGTATCCGGATGTCCGTCCAAGGCCCAAAAGTGCAGGGCCGCGAAATCCTTGTCGGTGGTAAGCATAGGGTTCGCACCTTTACTCAGAAGGAAAGCGACCATCTCGGGATGTCCCGCGTGACTAGCGTGCATCAAGGGCGTGATGTCTCCCGGCGCGAGGATGTCCACGTCCACGCCACGAACCAAGATCATCTGAGCGATCCTGATGTCGCCTCTCCAGGCCGCCCAGTGCAGGAGCGTCATGCCCTCCTTGTCCCTGATCTCCGGATCACCGCCAGACTCGATGTGGGCAACGGCCCTGCTGGTGTCACCGCGCAAGAACCATTCGTCGAACATGCGCTGGTCGGCTCTCGCGGAGCTGACCGCAAGGACCAAGAGGACAGCGCACAGGGACAGACGTAACAGGGGGGTCATTCTTCTCTCCTTTGATCACCCGAAGTCATAGCAATCACCGCACGTCGGGGCGCTCGGCGCCGAACCGTGTTCAGTGGGGTCCTGGTTAACCCCTCTCGAGGTGCCATCGGACGCGGGACGCTCGTAGACCTGCCCGTCCAGGTAGGACTGGTAGCCCCACGGGCTGTCATCATCACCGCCGCCACCTCCGCCGCCGGACGGGCGCGGCGGGGTGCAGGTGTTCGTCTCCTCGTGCCAGTCGGCCGTCAGCGAGATCAGCCGGATATACGCCGGCATCCCGGGCGGATCGGGAGGATCGGTGGACAGGACCGGCAGCCAGCCGATCGGCCGGTTCAGCGCGTCGGTCGTCGCGGTGCCGTCATAGAAACCGGCCACGGCGCCGACGCCCCACACGGCGCGGGTTCCGGGGTTTCCGGGCACGTGGCGGAGGGGCACCGCCCACTCCCGGTTGTGCCACTCGAAATCCCTCTCCTGCGTGATGGACCCGGACCAGCCCGCGGGACAGTCGCAGGCGCCCGCGTTCGGATCCGTGTCGGTGTAGCTCTGCGAGACGGTCTGCGAATCGAGATAGTCCTCGTCGATCATTGGCGCGGTCTGGCCGCAGTCGGCGTGGTCATTCACGGGATCCGGCGGATCGCTGCATGGCGACGGCTCCACCCAGTCCGGATCCGGTACCTGCCGCGTGCTGGGGACGTTCACGCTCTCGGTCCAGCTCACCGTGCCAGTGGACTCTGTCGAGGTGTTCGCGACGGCCACGCAGGCACCACCGGTCCGGGATTGTGAATCCGCCTGCCGGACGGGGTTGAAGCAGTCGTCGTCGATGCGCCGAACCTCGACCTCGGCGACCGGCCAGCCCGGGGGGTAGCTCTCTATCTGCCTGAACCCGGTCCGCTTGCCTTGGTCGAACCGACCGCCCCATTGCGCGGGGCAGCTCGGCGCGCTCCAGCCGTCGCAATTTGCCGGATCGGTGCAGTCGTCCCAGTCCGCGACGTCCGGGATCTCGTTGATGAACCTGGGCGGAACCTCGCCGTCGCAAAACAGCGTCGTTTGCTCCCAGATCGGATGCGGTCCCGGAGGAGCGATCACGCCCAGCTCGTTTCCGGGATCGAGCGGGTCCGGGCCCACCGGAACCAGCTCGATGCGCAGCGGATCAACGGGGTCGTTCTGCACCTCCCGGAATCGGAGCCGCAGGACGTGGGCGCCCTGCACTGTCTGGCCGTTGATCTCCGCATCGCAGTCTTCGACCCGTACCGCGTCAACCGTGCTTGGCGTCCGGCAGGTTGCATGCAGCAGGAATTCGCCGGGCTGCGGCGCGGGCTGCGTCACGTCCGGCTCCGCCGTGGCAAGGGGCAGGGCGGCGGTCTGGCCGAGCAACGGCGCGCCGCGGTCGGGATGGTCGCTGCCGTCCGGCAGGATCGCGAGCCCCGGAACGATGAACACCCCGTTCTGGCGCTCCCACACGAACCGCCGGAGGCCGACCTGGTCCGGATCGTCGCAGCCGACGGCGCGGCGGCCGCGATCCGTCGACCGCCGCAGCGTCATGCGCATCGCAAGCGCGCCGTCCGGGACGCTCGCGAAGCAGGCCTGCACCGCCGCATTGCCTGAAATGTCCTGCACGCTGCCGTCGGCCCTGGACAGCTGACGCGCCGCCGTCACCACGTCGGGTATCCTGTCGATCGCGACGAACCGGTCGTTCTGGCCTGCCAGCCAGGTGCGCACGGTCCGCTGCACCATCTCCGGCGTCCAGCGGTCCCGGACCGCGCCCGGATCGAGCCACACGAGTATCCTGGCACCCGGCAGGATCACGTTTCCGGCCCCGAACCCGCAGGCCCGCGCCCGGACAAGGCCATGCCAGGCCGTGCCCACGCCGCTCCCCTCCAGGATCCCGCCGTCCCAGTGCGCCGCAAGACCGTGGGCGCGCTCGGACGTCGCGACCTCGCTCGGATCGGACGGCGGCGCCAGGCTGCTGAGGGTGCCGAGCCTGGACATGACGTCGGCATCCGCGTACGTCCAGTCGCC
>JAJEAZ010000366.1 GCA_022824105.1 Alphaproteobacteria bacterium | reverse complement strand
CAACGGGCGCGACCGTCCGGGCTTCCTGTTCGACGTGGCGCGCGCGCTCTCCGACCTCAGCCTCCGGATCACGACGGCCCGCATCGCCACCTATGGCGAGCGGGTGGTCGATGTGTTCTATGTGAAGGACGTGTTCGGGCTAAAAGTCGTCCATGACGGCAAGCTCGCCCGCGTGCATGAGAGATTGCTCGAGGCGGTCGCGGGCCCGGACGAAACCGGCTGAGGGCCAGTGTCCCGATCGAGAACCCCGAGTGCTGTTGTGCCGCGTCCGCTCCCGTCACGCCCTGTTCCCGTCATGCTCCCGCGAAGGCCGGCGTCGCCTCCGTCTCCCCTGTCGTCACCCCGGCCCCCGAGCTGGGGTCCAGCCTCGGTTCTCGCGGCAGCCCCGGATCCGGGTCCGGGGCCGGCCCCGGCGGGTCGTCCTGCTCTCCACCGGCTGCGGCAGCCGCAAACGTTCAGGGATGGACCCCGGATCAAGTCCGGGGTGACGGAGGAGGCTGATGCGCCACAATGCTACCGGACGCACATGTGTGAATCCGGTAGCCATGACAGTCGAGGCGTCGGGCCGAACAGGCCCCGCACTCCGCTCCGGGTCATGCAAACTTCGAAACCGGAGCCCTAGCGATGGCGCTGCTGCGCGCCGCCGCTACCGTCGGCGGCTACACGATGGCAAGCCGGGTGCTGGGCTTCGTGCGCGACCTTATGTTCGCCGCCCTGCTCGGCGCCGGACCCGTGGCCGACGCCTTCCTCGTCGCCTTCCGGCTACCCAACCTGTTCCGGCGGCTGTTCGCGGAGGGCGCCTTCGCCGCAGCCTTCGTGCCCATGTTCTCGGGCCGGCTGCAACAGGAAGGGAGGAAGGCCGCGCTCGCTTTCGGCGAGGAGGTGCTGGCCGTGCTGTTCGCGGCGCTGCTCGTGTTCACCGCGCTTGCCGAAGCCTTCATGCCGATCCTGGTCGCAATCCTGGCGCCGGGCTTCCTCGACCAGCCCGAGCGTTTCGGCCCCGCCGTGCTGTTCTCGCGGCTCACCTTCCCGTACCTGCTCTGCATGGCGCTGCTGGCCTTCTTCGCCGGTATACTGAACAGCTTCTACCGCTTCGCCGTGCCGTCCGCCGCGCCGATCCTGCTCAATGTCGTGCTGATCGCCGCGCTCGCCGTCTCCGCGTTCTGGACCGGCGCGCCGGGGCTCGCGCTCGCCATCGGCGTCTGCCTTGCGGGCTTCGGGCAGCTGGCCCTGATCCTCTGGGACATGCGCCGCGCGCGGCTTCGGCTCAGGCTGCGCCGGCCCCGGCTCACGCGCGGCGTCCGGCGGCTGCTGCGCCAGCTGGTTCCGGGCACGCTGTCCGCTGGCGCGCTCCAGATCAACCTCCTGATCGGCACGATGATCGCCTCGCTGCTGCCGACGGGCGCGGTCGCCTGGCTGCATTACGCCGACCGTATCTACCAGCTGCCGCTCGGCGTGGTCGGCCTCGCGCTCGGCACGGCGCTGCTGCCGCGCCTCACCCGCGCGCTGGAAGCCGGCGACAGCGCGGGGGCGACGGACGACATGAACAGGGCCATCGAGTTCGCGATGTTGTTGTCGCTCCCGGCGGCCGCGGCCCTGCTCGCGATGCCCGAGGCCGTGGCCGGCGCGCTTTTCGAGCGCGGCGCCTTCACGGCGGCGGACACGGAGGCCACCGCGGCCGCCATCGCCGCCTTCGCCGCCGGACTGCCGGCCTTCGTGCTGGTGCGGATATTGCAGCCGGGCTTCTTCGCGCGCGGAGACATGCGCACCCCCTTCCGGATCACTATCATTGCAGTCGTGCTCAATACCGGCCTCAGCCTCGCGCTTTTCCGTGTCGTCGGGCATGTCGGGATTGCGGCGGCGACGAGCGCAGCCGCCTGGGCCAATGCAGCCCTGCTCTGGACGATGCTGCGCCGGCAGGACCATTGCCGGGCGGACAAGCGCCTCATCTCGCGGTTGCCGCGCTCGGCCATCGCCGCCGTCGTCATGGCTGCGGCGCTTGTCGCCGGGCTGGAGGCGGCCGGCGCCTGGCTCGCCGGCGGGGAGGCTGCGCGCATTGCGGCGCTCGCGGCGCTCTGCGGCGGCGGATTCGCGGTCTTCCTCCTCGCGGCCCTCGGCCTCGGAGCGGTCAAGCCGAGCGAGGTTCGCCGGCTTCTGTCACGCCGGGCCGAACGGGACGAGGCATGAGGCCCAGGAGCGCAAACCGGCCCGCAGTTACGCCGAACTGTCGCCTTCCTCGCGGATCAGCCGCCGGAGCGTGTCCGCGGCCGGCTCGTGTCCCTCCTTGACCATCAGGAACAGCGCCGACGCAAACACCTCGCGGTCGGGCCGCGGATTGACGACCACCTCGCCGTCGTCCGCGCCGGCATAGGCAAGCGCCGTGCCCGCGCCGGCCGAGACCAGACGGGCGGCCAGACGGCCCCAGGGAACGCCGGTGACAGGGACCTCATAACGCAAGCATTCGTCGCCGCGCGGCGTGAACAGGTCCTCGATGATGGCTTCCGAGCCGGGCGCGATCAGCGCCCGGACCAGCATCTCGGGATAGCCGCGCATGGGCCGCATGACCGTCGAGGCGCCGGCGTCGCGCAGCCGGTCCCGGTTCCGGTCGTCCACGCATTCCACGGCAATGCGCCCCTTCGTCCCCATTTCCACCAGCCTGTGCACGAGGTCGAAGGCCGTTCCGTCCGATGCGGCGTCCTTCTCGTCGCTGGCAAGCACCACCACCGCCGCGGCGTCCGCCGCCCCGGCGTCTTCCAATTTCTCGTCCGATGCGGCCCGGCCGTGAACATGGACCACCCCCAGGCGGGCGAGGCTCTCGGGGAGCCCGTCCGGCCAGCAGGTCGAGAGAATCAGGACATCCCGCTTCCGCCCCCAGCCGGTCTCCCGGAACTGCCGCAGCAGCGTTTCGAAATAGGGGTCCGCGCCCGCGCTCGGCGCATTGACGATCAACACATGGTCCTTCAACCGCCACCTCCAGAGGCCGCGCGTCCTGAGCGCGCGCCTGTTCGCCCGATACT
>JAJEAZ010000191.1 GCA_022824105.1 Alphaproteobacteria bacterium | reverse complement strand
GCGCCCGGCATGGCGCGCGCAGTCCGCGGCCCGCCGGTCGTCGCGGCACGGCCCGCACATCGTCCGGCCCTCCGCGGGCGGGACGGCGCCGCACCGGATGCACAGGCCGGCGGCGCGTCGGGCTTCGCTGTGCTTTCGGCTGCGCTTCCGGCCGGCACGGCGCCGAACCTCGGGGTCCGAGCCGCCATAGAGCATCCCCGCTGCCTTGCCGGCGGCGTATTTCGCGCGGTCGGAGGCGCGGCGCTTCTCCAGGCACGGCTCGCAGGACATGCGGCCGGGCGCTGCGGGGGCCTTGCCGCATCGGGTGCAGAGGCCAAGCGCGCTCCGCTGCCCGCGCTCGCGGCGGTCGCGCTCGCGCGCATATTCGCGCTCCCTGGCGGGGTCGCGGCGCGGGACACCGGCAGCCCGGAGCCGCGCGTCCCTGGCCCGGCCGGCGGCGGCGTCCTTCTCCAGGCAGGGCTCGCACTGGCTGCGACCGGGCGCGGGCGCGCGCTTGCCGCATCTGGGACACATCCCCCGCTCAATACGCTCGGCGGCGCGACGGTGATAGCGGTCCCGATCGCGCTGGCGTCGGCGCTCGATGTCCTGTCCGGTCATCGCGGTATCCTTCCTGTCGGGTCGGAATGCGGGCGGCGGGCCGGCGGCGCAGCAGGAAATCCCCCTCTGCGCCTGGCCCGGACGCCGATCCGGGGCCGGCGCCCGCTCACTGCCAACTGGGCGCAGTGAAGCTCGCCATCGGGCTAACGTCGGCGATCACCTCGACCTCGTCGCGCGAGAGCTTCGCGAAGGCGAGGCAGGCCGCGACCTCCATCTCGCTGTCATAGGTGCCCAGGTGCTCGCCGGTGGCGATCTCGATCACCGTCCAGCTCGGGTCCCATATCGGGATGCCGCGGAACGCCCCCGGACGCCGGGGCTGCCTGCGCGAACAGGGCCCGCAGCGGACAGTCCATGGCGACGGCGCGTTGCAGTCGACGCAACGGCCCTCGGCCCGCCGTTCGGCATAGCGCCGGCGCCGGTTGGCGTTCTCGGCGTCTCGGTCGCGCTGCGCGAGGTTCGCGGCGGCGCAGGGTGCGCAGCGCACCGTCTCCAGCGAGGGCGCGCCGCAACCGACGCAACGGCCCTGCGCCCTCCGCTCGGCGTATCGCCGGCGTTTGGCGGCGTTCTCCGTCTCGCGGTCGCGCCGCGCGGGCCTGGTGGCGGCGCAGGACGGGCAGCGGGCCGCCCCGCCGGTGGTGGGCGCCTCGCAGCTGACGCAGACCATGGCGGCCCGGCGGGCGTCGTAGCGGGCGCGGACGGCGTCGCGGCAGGACCGGCACTCCGCCGCCCCCTGGGCCGGCTTGCCGCACCTCGTGCAATCTCCCCGGGCGCGCCGCTCGATGTAGCGCCGGCGGTCGGCCTCGCGCGCCGCCTCCGGGTTGCGTTGGCGCCGCGCGGTCCGGTCGCCGGCGCACGAGCTGCAATAGGTCGCCCCGCCGGGGGCAGGCGCCGTGCATTTCACGCAGAGGCCGGCGGCGCGGCGTTCGGCCCGGCGCGCGCGTTTCGCCTGGCGCCGGTCGTCGCGGCAGGGCTCGCACATCGACCGGCCATGCTCGGGCGGGCGCGTTCCGCATCGGATACAAAGCCCGGCCGCCTGTCGGGCCTCCCGGCGCCGGCGGCTGCGCTCGCGGTCGACCCGGCGCCGGGCCTCGGGATCGCGTCCGCCGCAAGGACGGCCCTCGGCCTTCGCCCTGGCGTGGCGGGCCCGGTCGCGGGCACGGCGTTTCTCCGCGCAAGGCTCGCAATGGGTGCGTTCCGGAACCGCCGGGACCCGGCCGCACTTGACGCACAGGCCGGCGTCCAGCCTCTCTGCATGCTGCCGGCGGTCGCGCTCGCGGTCGGCCCGGCGCCGCTCGATATCGCCCTGAGCCATGACGGCCTCCTTCCTGCCGATCCGGAAAGGGAGGGAGGACGCCCCGCCGGCTGCGCCACCCACCAATCGGGGGCAGGCCCCCGGATCGGTGTCCGGGGCAGGCCGGCAGGACGTCCAGGAAGGGAGCTGTCAGCCCTTCTGCTTGCGGTCGATGCCGATGCCCATCGCGACCCAGCCCCACAGCTGGACCCCGCCGCGGGTCTTGAGCCCGGTGCAGACGATGATCTCGGTGCGCTCCGGGCGCAGCGCCTGCACCGCCTTGCGGCTGGCGGTGGCGTGTCTCGCCTTACGCCCGCCCTTGCCCTTCGCCGGCGCCTTGTCGGGGCAGCGGCGAATATCCCCGTCGACCAGCGTCCGGAACCGCTCCACCACATAGGTGTCGTCCGAGAGGCCGCTGCCGAAGAAATGCGTGAGGAACGTCGAGGCCGTGTCGCCGGGAAGCGCGATCGCCGTGGTCATGATGCCGTCTCCATCGTGCCGTTGTGGGAAACGGCGGCGGATGCCCTCCCCCGGACATCCAACCGCCGCCCCGCTCACGGCCAGGCCCCCCTCTTGATGGAGCAAGGCCCGGTGATGGAGACGGCTGTGGGACGGCGGCGCAGCAGCAGGCGGCGTCGCCTGACGGCGTAGTCGCGGGTCCGCCGGCGCGGCAGACCCGGCTACCCACGATGGATTGTTACCTCGGCGGCTCGCAAGCTCCGGGCAAGCTACGGCTGCAGCGGCAAATCCTGCTTGCAAGGCCGACGGTCGGCAATGGTACCCGATTCCGTAGTTCAGAAGGCGATATTCGCGCCGACGAGAAGGACGTTGGACCGGGCGCTGCGGTCGCTGTGCGTGCGGGTATTGTCCACCGTCCTTGCGCCGTCCGTGTCCATGACCATGATGCTGCCGCCGCTGATGAAGTTCAGCGGCGCATAGCCGGCGGTGTGCACAGCCTCCGCAAACAGCTTCACGCTCGGCTCGACGAACCAGGCGACGCCCAGCACGATCTGGTCCTGCTTTTCCCAGGGCGCACCGTCCGGTCCGGCGGTGAAACGGCTGAACTCGACCGACAGGTCCAGAGGCCCGTCTTCGGAATCGGCCCGGTATTTGGCCCCGGCATCGAACGCTGACACCTTGCTGGCGGCGAATCGGGGTATGTCGGGGTTGAAGGTTCCGGGCCAGACATCGGTCGTCCGGGCGAACTCGGCCTTGAGCGTGAGGGGGCCGCTGACGAGCCGCCCATAGATGTCGAAGGCCGGGTTGTTGTCCCGGCAGGGCTCGAAATGCTGCACCGGATAGTCCTGGCAATAGGCCGAGCCGCGCTGGTATGAACTGCCCAGAAGGATCGTTCCCACTGTGTCCAGCGGAAACTCGTAGCTTGCATTGAGGGCGAAATTGTTCAGCCTGCCGGGAACGGCGGTTTCCTTCACCGGCGCGTTCGCGGCCCGGAATTGCGCGCCGCCCTGTATGCCCATGAGCTCGAGGTTCAGCCCTTCGTGCGAGTAGCCGACCCTGACCCCGTTGGCGAGACCGCCGAAGGCGTGCCAGACCGTCGAGGCGGTGAACGGGTTGACGGTATCGGTCAGGCCGAACGGCACCGCCATCTTTCCGAGACTTGCATACAGGGGCGAGCGGTCGAGGTCGCCGAACAGCACCCAGGCCTGCCGGACCTGCAGTTGGTTGCGGTCAACCGATGTGTTGGTGCCGTTGCCGAAGCTCTGCTCGGGATGGAAAAGCGCCTGCGCGTGGCCGGAGGTCCAATTGCCCAGCGTTGCCGTGATGCCGAGCTGGACGGAGTGGATCGCCGCCTCGGAAACGGTCTTGCCAACCTGGTTCCTGGCGGTCGGGTGGCGCATCAGGTAGCCGAATTTGTCGGCCCGGTTGCTGGACTGGTAGTTGGCTACGGGCGTGATCGCGCCCTGGAGATAAAACCCGTCCGGGGCGAGGGTCCCGTCTCGCTTGCGTTCGAGCACCAGCTGCTGCTTGCGGTTGATGCTGTCGTTCGGATCGAGGATTTCATAGCCGAATCGCGAGTCGGTGCGCACGAGCCCCGCCCGGCTTTTCCCGGATGCCGGAGTGGGATCTGCGGGGGGGGGGCCTGTACTGAGCCTTGATCGCCTCGATCTCCCTGCGCAGCTCTCGGTTTTCCTGCTCCAGCCTTTCGAGACGTTCGGTCAGTTGGTCCAGAGGTTCCGAATGTGCGGCACGGGGCGCCAGGACCAGCAGTGCGACGATCGTGAGCAGGACAACATGGAGCCCCGATACCACCCGGCAACGCCCGGGGCCGCCGCCTGGTCCCGGGCGCTCCTGTGCTGGCAAAGATCCGGCCACGACTGTATCCCCAACGACCATCATGACGCTGGAATATTATGTTGAAATTGTGGCCGACGACAAGATTTTGTGTCAGGAGGCCACGAATTCGGGTGAACAGGAGATCGTCAGCTCAATGACTATGCCGGCACAGCTGCGGGAATGATCGAACGGATCGGGCATCAAGGCGACCGAACTCCTTCCAGCCGCCTTGCCGGATACGCGCCTGGCAAGAGCTTCCCTGCGCCTCCCGGCCGGACGCGCCGCGCGGGACCACCGGCGACGGGCTCGGCGGCGTTCAACATTCGCCTCGATGTGCAGAACGTCGCAGCCCGGAAGCAGCAGCGGTTGCGCCCCGCAATACGAATCCGAGGAGGATTTCGGAAAGACAGCGGATGGTCCACAACACAAATCCTGCATGTTGACCGATATGTAGTTTTCGTGTTGTTTTTCCGGAATTAATGTTAGTGTTTCAGCAGATTATATCTTGAACATGCACGCAGAGCGGCTTTCGAGCCTGCGAGCGATGCCATCCGTTCATTGCACCCGATGCCGGAGCTTCGCCGACCGGCAGCAGGCTCTCGGGACAGGGCCTTCGCGCCAGGCGCCAACCGTCCGGGCAGGGCTCGATCCCGATGCCCGGCAAGGCCGAGGGGTCCCGGCGCGCTAGCGCGGCAAGCGCGGCCGCCCGGTTGCGATGGACCGGGATCGCCGCGTCCAGCCGGTCCGCCACCGCGAGCCACCAGCCCACGATTTCGCTGACCCGGATCGGGGTATGGGCCGGCCTGCCGAAGGCGATGGCGCCGTCGCCGGCGAACATCCGCCCGCCGTGGCGGCTGCCCCAGAGCTCCGGATGGCGCTCCGCCCACCCCTTCAGCGCAGGCGCGTTCATGAACCCCAGGTCGCGCGCCAGCGCATGGCCGCCCTCGAAATACATAACCGGCGTCGCCGACCCGTCGGGCCTTTCAGCCATCAGGGTCTCGCCGGCATCGTCCGGCGGAAAATCCCCGTCGCGCCGCCAGCTCACCGCCGCTTTGTCCATCAGGCGGCCGAGCGCATACCAGCCGCCATGGCAGGCGATGGTGCGGCAGCCGTCGCGGCGCACGATGCCCCAGTCCATGGGGGCCTCGCGGTCGCCGCCATGGGCGTCGACGGCGCGGCGGATGCGCGCCATGGCGAGGCGGACGGCCCCGGGCGAGGGATGGACGGTCTGCATGCCTGTCATCTCCCGGTCGG
>JAJEAZ010000551.1 GCA_022824105.1 Alphaproteobacteria bacterium | reverse complement strand
GGCGGGGCGGCGGCCGATGCGGAGCGGGCGCTCACCGCCTATGCCCAGGATCTGGGTTTCGCTTTCCAGATCGCGGACGACCTGATCGACGCCGACGGCTCGGAAGAAGAGGCGGGCAAGCGCCTGCGCAAGGACGCCGGGCAGGGCAAGGCCACGGTCGTCTCGCTGCTCGGCATCGAGGCGGCGCGGGCGCGGGCGAAGATTCTGAGCGAACAGGCGGCCGCGCATCTCGATTGTTTCGGCACCCGCGCGGACCCGCTGCGGGACGCCGCCCGATTCGCTGTCGAACGCAGCAGTTGAGAGGTATCCCATGTACCTGTCCAACCGAACGACCCCCCTGCTGGACCGCATCGACTCTCCTGCGGACCTCCGGGAACTCTCCGACAACGACCTGAAGCAGCTCGCCGCCGAACTGCGTTTCGAGACCGTGGACACGGTTTCCCAGACGGGCGGCCACCTGGGCGCCAGCCTCGGCGTGATCGAACTGACCGTGGCGCTGCATGCGGTGTTCGAAACCCCGCACGACCGGCTGATCTGGGATGTGAGCCACCAGGCCTATCCGCACAAGATCCTGACCGGGCGGCGGTCCGGGATGCACACGCTGCGCCAGGGCGGCGGCCTCTCGGGCTTCACCCGCCGCGTCGAGAGCCCCTACGACCCCTTCGGCGCGGCGCACAGCTCGACCTCGATCTCGGCGGCGCTCGGCATGGCGGCGGGGGCCCAGCTTCGCGGCCAGAGCCGGCGGTGCATCGCCGTGATCGGAGACGGCGCCATGACGGGCGGCATGGCCTACGAGGCGATGAACAATGCCGGCGCCATGGAACTGCCGCTTGTCGTGGTCCTGAACGACAACGACATGTCGATCGCGCCCAATGTCGGGGCGATGAGCAACTACCTCGCGCGGCTGATCTCCTCGCGTTCCTACCGTTCGCTCCGGCAGGTGGCGAAGGAGGTGGCGCGCCGCTTCCCCAAGCCGTTCGAGATCGCCGCGCTCAGGGCGGAGGAATATGCGCGCGGCCTCGTCACCGGCGGCACGCTGTTCGAGGAGATGGGCTTCTACTATGTGGGCCCGATAGACGGCCACAATCTCGACCATCTGCTGCCCATCCTGCGCAATGTCCGCGACACGGACGGCCGCGGGCCGGTGCTGATCCATGCGGTGACGCAAAAGGGCAAGGGCTACGAGCCGGCGGAGGTCTCCGGCGACAAGTATCACGGCGTTTCCAAGTTCGACCTCGACACCGGCGTCCAGGCGAAATCGAAGCCCGGCGCGCCCTCCTACACCTCGGTCTTTGCGAAGAGCCTGATCGCCGAGGCCGAGCGCGACCCGACGGTCTGCGCCATTACCGCGGCCATGCCGTCGGGCACGGGCGTGGATGCGTTCGGCGCGCGCTTCCCGGACCGCGCCTTCGATGTCGGCATCGCCGAGCAGCATGCGGTGACCTTCGCGGCCGGGCTGGCCTGCGAGGGCATGAAGCCGTTCGCCGCGATCTATTCCACCTTCCTCCAGCGCGGCTACGACCAGATCGTCCACGATGTCGCGATCCAGTCGCTGCCGGTGCGCTTCGCCATCGACCGGGCGGGCTATGTCGGCGCGGACGGGGCGACCCATTGCGGGGCCTTCGACATCGCCTATCTCGGCTGCCTGCCCAATTTCGTGCTGATGGCGGCCGCCGACGAAGCCGACCTCGTGCACATGGTCGCAACGGCCGTGGGCATCGACAAGGGACCTTCGGCGCTGCGCTATGCGCGCGGAGAGGGCGTCGGAGTGCCCCTGCCGGAACGCGGCGAGGCGCTGGAAATCGGCAAGGGCCGGATCATGCGCGAAGGGTCGAGAGCCGCCATCCTCTCCTATGGCGCGCGGCTCCACGATGCGCTGGCGGCGGCGGAACGGCTGGAGACCGAGGGAATTTCGACCACGGTTGCGGACGCGCGCTTCGCCAAGCCGCTCGACGAGGATCTGGTGCGCCGGCTGGCGGAGAACCACGAATTGCTGGTCACGGTCGAGGAAGGCTCGGTCGGCGGTTTCGGGGCCTTCGTGCTCCAGTTCCTGGCGGGCCGGGGCCTTCTGGACGGCGGCCTGAAGGTCCGTTCCCTGGTCATGCCGGACATCTTCATCGACCATGACAAGCCGGAAGCGCAGGTGGCCCAGGCGGGGCTGGACACGGACGCCATTTTCCGCGCGGTGTTCGCCGCCTTCGGCCCCACGCCGGTCGCGGCTGTGGGGTGAAGGACCGCCTCGACCGGGTCCTGGTCGCGCGCGGCCTTTCGGAAAACCGGACGCAGGCGCAGGCGCTCATCCTTGCCGGCAAGGTCTATTCCGGCACGCAACGGCTCGACAAGGCGGGGCATGCCATCGGCGCGGACACGCCGCTGGAGGTGCACGGGCGGGCGCATCCCTGGGTCTCGCGCGGCGGGCTGAAGCTCGCGCACGGCCTCGATGCCTTCGCGGTTCCCGTCCGGGACCGGACATGCCTCGATGTGGGCGCATCCACGGGCGGCTTCACCGATGTGCTCCTGGCGAACGGCGCGGCCCGCGTGTGGGCCGTCGATGTCGGGCGCGGACAGCTCGCCTGGAAGCTGCGCAACGATCCCCGCGTATGCGTTCTGGAGCGCACCAATGCACGCTACCTGACGGCGGCCAAGGTCCCGGACCCCGTCGATCTCGTCGTCTGCGACGCCTCCTTCATCTCGCTCAGGACGGTGCTGCCCGCGCCGCTCGCGCTCACCCGGCCCGGCGCGCATCTGGTGGCGCTCGTCAAGCCGCAATTCGAGGCCGGGCGGGCGCGCGTCGGCAAGGGCGGCGTCGTGCGCGACCCGGAAGTGCGCCGGGAGGTCTGCGAAGCCGTCCGCGCCTGGCTGGAGGGCCTGGACGGCTGGTCCGTGCTCGGCCTGGAGGAAAGCCCGCTGCGCGGCCCGGAAGGCAATGTCGAATACCTGATCGCCGCCGTCCGGGCCTGATACCGGCGGTCATCGATTAGGACTTGTACCGCCAGCCGCCGGGAACCTCTTCCCGTCATGCCCGGAACAAGTCCGGGCATGACGGAGAGGAGCCGGGGCGACAGTTTGCGAAGCTGCCCTCAGAGGTCGGCGTAGCGCTCGATGGTCTCCTTCCACGCCATCAGGTCTTCGGGTCCGTCCACGCGCATGGCGAGGCCCGCAACCCCCGTCACCGGCACGGTGACGCGCCCGACGCCCATCGCGGCCAGCCGCGGCAGTTCGTCCAGGTCGTCTGGGATCGAGCAGGTGAGCGTGATCGAATCGGGGTCGCGCCCGTGCTCGCGCGCCGTCGCACGCACGAGGTCGAACAGGTCCTCGGGCGCGCCGCGCGCCGGGAAGAAGCCGTCGCCCAGCCGGCCCGCCCGCCGGGCTGCGGCCTTCGAATGGCCGCCCACCGTGATCGGCACCGTGCCGTTTCGCGGTTTCGGCTGCATATAGGCGTTCTCGAAAGAGACGAAGCGGCCCCTGTAGGTCGGCGCCGGCGAGCGCCAGAGCTCGCGCATGGCGTGCACATAGTCGTCCGTGCGCGCGCCCCGGTCCTCGAAGGGCACGCCCAGCGCGTCGAACTCCTCGCGCAGCCAGCCGACGCCGATGCCGAGCTCGATGCGCCCGCCCGACATGGCGTCCAGCGTGGCCACCTGCTTGGCGGTGACGACGGGATTGTGCTGCGGCAGGATCAGGATGGCGGTGCCGAGGCGGATGCGCTGCGTGTGCGCCGCCGCCCAGGACATCCAGATCAGCGGGTCCGGCATGACGAACTCCGCCTCGTCGCCGGGCATCCTGCCGCCCGCCGCATAGGGATAGGAGGACCGGTATCCCTTCGGCACCACGGTGTGCTCGATGGTCCAGGCGGACTCGAACCCCGCCGCCTCGCCGGCCTGGAGCAGGGCCACCGCCTCCGCCGGGTCGGTGTAGCGTCCGGTGTTGCAGTAGCGCAGCGCGAATTTCATGGGCGGCATCCTCTTTGCGGTCCTCTTGCTCCATGGTGTTGCGGGAAACGGCCCGGCGCAAGCGGCGGCGCCGGAAACCTTGAGCCCGCGGCGCGGGCGGGGTAAGGGGCGGTCGGCCGAGAAACGGAGAGGGGTGCGGAGGCATGTTCATCGACGGCGTGTGGTGCGAGGCGGCCGGCGGCGGGCGCTTCCGGGTGACCAACCCGGCGAACGGCGATGTCATCGGCGAGGCGCCGGACGGCGGCGGCGCGGATGCGGCCCGCGCGATAGACGCGGCCGAGCGCGCCTTTCCCGGCTGGGCGGGGCAGACCGCCTATGAGCGCTCGCGCATCCTCTACCGCGCCTGGGAGATCATGACCGAGCGGGCGGAGGACCTCGCCCGCACCATGACGCTCGAACAGGGCAAGCCGCTGCGCGCCGCCCGCAACGAGGTGCGCTACGGCGCGGACTTCCTGCTCTGGTACGCCGAGGAGGCCAAGCGCGTCTATGGCGAGACCATTCCGGCCCCGCGCGGCGACCAGCGCTTCATGGTGATGCGCCAGCCGGTCGGCGTCGTGGCCGCAATCACGCCCTGGAACTATCCGGTCTCGATGGTGACGCGGAAGGTGGCGCCGGCCATCGCCGCCGGCTGCACCATCGTGCTGAAGCCCGCCGAGGCGACGCCGCTCTCCGCGGTCAAGGTGTTCGAGTGCCTGGAGGCGGCGGGCGTGCCCGCGGGCGTCGTCAACCTCGTGACGGCCGAGGACCCCGCCCCCGTCGGCGACGTGTTCCTGACCGATCCGATGGTGCGGAAGATCACCTTCACCGGCTCGACCGGGGTCGGCAAGATGATCGCCGCGCGCGCCGCCCCGCAGATGAAGCGCGTCTCGCTGGAGCTTGGCGGCCATGCGCCTTTCCTGGTGCTGGAGGACGCCGACCCCGTCCACGCGGCCAAGGGGGCGGCCCTGGTCAAGTTCCTGAACACGGGCCAGGCCTGCATCTGCCCGAACCGCATCTTCGTGCATGAGGGCGCCGTCGATGCCTTCACGGAGGAGTTCGTCTCCCGCGTCGGGCGGATGCGCGCCGGCAACGGGCTGGAGGACGGCGTGCAGATCGGCCCGCTCGTCGATGAGGCGGCCGTCGAGAAGGTCGAGCGCCAGGTGGCGGACGCCGCCGGGCGCGG
>JAJEAZ010000214.1 GCA_022824105.1 Alphaproteobacteria bacterium | reverse complement strand
GGCTCCACCATGGCTGCGAGCAAGGACGAGGCCCCGATTCGCATTCGGAAATATGCGAACCGACGCCTCTACAACACCGCTTCAAGCAGTTATGTGACCCTTGCCGACCTGGCCCGGCTGGTCCGCGAGGGCGTCGAGTTCACCGTCGAGGACGCCAAGAGCGGCGAGGACCTGACGCGCGCGACCCTGACCCAGATCATCGTCGACGAGGAGCAGAACGGCGCGAACCTGCTGCCCGTTTCGCTGCTGCGCCAGATCATCTCCATGTACCGGGACAATACGGGCTGGATGCTGCCGACCTATCTCGAACGGTCCATGGAGTGGTTCGCCGCCAACCAGGACAAGATGCGCCGGGAGGTCGAGCGCGCCTACGGGCCGGGCCTGTCCTTCGGTTCGATGGACGACATCGGCAAACGCAACCTGGCGCTGTTCGAGCAGACGATGGCGCTGTGGAATCCCTTCGGAGCGGCGAAGCCGGACGCGAAGGAAGAGCCGCCGGCCGCCGGCGGCGAACTCCAGGCGATGCGGGACGAGATCGCCCGCATGCAGGAACGGCTTGATGCGCTGGCGCGCAAGCGCGACGGCTGACGCATCCCGCCGGGGTCACGGACCGTCATAGAGCCACGCCATGCCTTCGCGGAGTTCCGCGGTGGAGAGCACATGGTTGCGCAGCTCCCGGCGCACCCCGTCCGCGTGGTAGATCTCGCCCATCATCCGCGCTGTAAGCTGCACCCGGGCCGTGCGGAGATAGCGGGCCTTCGCGTAGGACCGGAACGCGCGCTCGACATCGCCGTCGGCGGCCAGCGCATCGGCCAGCGCCACCGCGTCCTCCACCGCCATGCAGGCGCCCTGCGCCAGATATTGCAGCGTCGGGTGCGCCGCATCGCCCAGCAGGCAGACCCGGCCGCGCGACCAGTCGGCGACCGGCTCGCGGTCGCAAAGCACCCACATGCGCCAGGTCTCGATCTTTTCGAGAAGCGATAGCGGCCGGGCGGAGACGCCGGCGAAGCGCTCCATCAGTTCGCCCGGATCGCCTTCGCTGTCCCAGCCTTCCACATAGCGGTCGGAGTGGAACACCGCCACCAGGTTGAACAGCGTGGAACGCCTGAGCGGGTAGTGGACCAGGTGGTTGCGCGGCCCCGCCCAGAGCGCCGCCGCATTCCAGCGCATGTCCTCGGGCGCCTCCTCCATCGGCAGCACCGCCCGGTAGGCGATATGTCCGGAGACCTTGGGCGGGCCGTCGCCGACGACATGCTCGCGCACCCTCGACCAGAGGCCGTCGGCGCCGACCAGGAACGCGCCGTCGCGCCGGCCGCCGTCCACCAGACGGGCGCGGACGCCCCCGCCAAGCTCCTCCAGCGAGACGACCTGCGCATTCGTTTCGAGCGTAACCGTTCCCGCCGCCTCGCAGGCTTCCAGCAGGGTGCGGTGGAAGTCCGCGCGGTGCGTCACGGCGTAGGGCGCGCCGAACCGCTTCCGGAACGCCTCGCCCAGGTCGCCGGTCACGACCGCCTCCTCGGTCAGCGCGTCCATCATCACCAGCCGGTCCACGAACACGGCGTCGCGCGATATGGCCTCGGCCACGCCCAGCCGGTCGAACATGCGGAACACGTTGGGCCCGAGCTGGATGCCCGCGCCGATCTCGCCGAAGGCCGGCGACTGCTCCAGCACATGGCTGGCGATGCCCTGCCGCGCGAGCGCCAGCGCCGCCGCCAGGCCGCCGAGACCGCCGCCGACGATCAGTGCCGTCACAGCCGGGCCGCCCAGCGGTCGAGCAGCGGCAAGACCTCATCGGCGCCGGCGCTCGGCAG
Organism: Alphaproteobacteria bacterium; assembly: GCA_022824105.1. Classification (GTDB taxonomy): domain Bacteria; phylum Pseudomonadota; class Alphaproteobacteria; order Bin95; family Bin95; genus Bin95. Next base: position 3,246 of record JAJEAZ010000214.1, on the reverse strand, counting down.
GTTGAAGACGAGGCGCGCGACCCCGGCCTCGCGCCAGGCGTCGAGCCGGGCGGGATCGTCTTCCGCGCCGAAGACGGTAATCGGCACGGAGCGCCCGGCCTCCGCCTCCATGGCGCGGAACTCGGGCAGCTTGTCGAGCAGGTGGTAGGTCGGTCGTTCGGCATGCGGCACCCAGCCGTCTCCCCAGGCGAGCGCACGGCGCGCGCCATGCGGGAACTCGCCGCCGACCAGCACGGGCGGTCCGCCGGGCTGCGCCGGCTTCGGGCGTGAGCGCATCGGCGCAAAGGACAGATGCCGACCCGAAAAGGATGCTTCCTCTTCGCTCCAGATGGCGCGGATGGCGGCGATGCGCTCGCGCAGGATCCCGAACCGCTCTTCGAACGCCGTGCCGTGGTCCGCCATCTCCTCGCGGTTCCAGCCGCCGCCGACGCCGAACAGGAAGCGGCCTTCGGAGAGCGCGTCCAGGCTCGCGGTTTCCTTCGCCAGCTGTATCGGGTCGCGCTGGGCGGCGAGGCAGATGCCGGTCGCGACCTTGAGGCGCGTCGTGGCGGCTGCGGCCATGGCCAGCACCACGAACGGGTCCGCCACATCGACATATTTTTCCGGCAGGGAGCCGCCCTGCGGCCAGGGCGAGGCGCGCTCGACCGGAATGTGGGAATGTTCCGGGGCCCAGAAGGACTCGAAACCGCGCTCCTCCAGCGCCCGCGCCAGCGCCTGAGGCCGCATGGAATAGTCGGTGACGAACATCGCCGCGCCGAACAGCATGGAGTCAGTCCCCGCGGTCATTGATCGGGACCCACGCCGACAGCCACCGGGAAGCTCCTCCCCCGCTTGCGGGCTACCGCATGCGCACATCTGTCTCCGGTGGCTTCGCAACGCACGCCCTCAACCGTCGCCCCGGACCCCGATCCGGGGCCCAGCCTCGGTCCTCGCGGCAGTTTCAGCAGTCGAGCTTGCCCTCCACCGGCTGCGGCGGTGGCGCGAGTCAGGGATGGGCCCCGGATCGGGGTCCGGGGCGACGAATGAGGTCAAGACCGGACGCCACCCGGCAAAGGCCGTTGATTCTGTCGGAACAAATCACGCTCTGACGCAATGCGTCAACCCTTCGGAACCCTGCCGACATCAACGCGCGCGGCTGCGGGCGTAGTCGGCCCACTCGGGCATCCCCGCGCGGACATAGAGGCCGGCGGCGTCCCGGTAGAGCCGGCGCGCGCGGGCTTGGTCGGTGGCCAGGCCCGCCCGCGCGAGCGTGACATTGGCCCGGCCGCGCACCGAGACCGCCTTCAGGTAGAGGGCGTGGGCCTCGTCCAGCAGTTGCGCGGCCGCCGCGCGCGACCCGCTTTCCGCCTTCACCGATGCCAGGCCCACCAGCGCGTTCGCCTCGCCGACCCGGTTGGCCATGCCGGCGAAGAGGCGCCGGGCCTCGAGATAGAACTGCTCCGCGCCTGCGATGTCCCTGCGGGCCAGCGCCATGTCGCCGAGCCCGTGCAGGGCGTCCGCCACCCGCCGCTCGTCCGCCAGCGCCGAGAAGGCGTCGAGGGCCCGCCCGTAGGCGCGTTCGGCATCGCCCGCCCGGCCCTGCCTGCGCGCGGCAAGCGCCTCGCCGAAAGCAGCCTCGGCCTCCGCCGCCGACACGGCCGGACGCACCTCCGTCGCGGCGGTCTTCGCAGGCGGGTCCGCTCCGGCAGGCTCCTCCTCCGCCCGTTCCGCCCCGGCGGGCGGCGCGGCCGCGACCGCCGGGGCGGCATCCGGCCGGCCCGCAAGGCCGCGGTGCGCCACCACCTGCATGAGGGCGGCCCCGAGCAACAGCACAAGCGCGGCGGTGAAGGATCGCCGGGCCGCCCAGTGCCGCCAGCCGCGCTCCTTCCGCGCAAGAATCCCGGCATAGACCAGCAGCAGATGGATGAACCCCAGCGCCAGCAGGACGAGGCCGCCCGCCACCGCCAGCCACGCGGCGCGCTGCAGCGTTTCAGCGGCCTCGAACACCGGAATTACTGTCTTCCATTGTCGGTTTTCGGCTCAGGGACATGTTCCCGAAATCGGCCGTCGGAGTCCCGATTATGCAGCCTCCGGCTCCCCGGCCGCAACCGGACCTTCGCGCCCGCCGCCCGGCCTCAGGCGTCGCCGGGCAACGGCATGCGGTAGCCGACGCCGCGCTCGTTCAGGATATAGGCCGGTTTCTTCGCGCTGTCTCCGAGCTTGCTGCGGAGTTTCTTCACGAAGGCGCGCACCAGTTCCGGGTCGCCATGCACGCGGCCGCCCCAGACCTGGCGCAACAGCGAAGCGTAGGTCGACACCCGCCCCGCATTGAGCGACAGCACGCGCAGCAGCTCATATTCGGTCGCCGTGAGCCGGACCGGGCGGCCGGCCACGGTTACCCGGCGCTGTTCGTACTGGATGGCAAGCTCGCCGACAAAGAAGGGCTCGGGCTTCATCCGCCTGCGCAGGGCCGCGCGGACCCTCGCCGTCAGCTCCGTCGGCGAGAAGGGCTTGACGATATAGTCGGCCGCCCCGGCATCCAGCGCCTTCGCCACGGTCTCGTCCCTCCCGTAGCCCGAGATGAAGATCACGGGAACGTCGTCGAGACCGGGCACCATTCCCATCAGTTCGATCCCGTCCGCGGTCCCCGGCAGCACGAGGTCCAGCAGCACCAGGTGCGGCGCCGTCTTCCTGATGAGGCCGGGCAGTTCCTGCGCATCCCCGGTCACGAGCGGCGTGTAGCCCGCCGCCGAGAGGGTGTCCCGGACATATCGCAGCGTCTGGGGGTCGTCGTCGACCACGAGGATGCGGGTTTCCTCGCGCCCGTTCCCGGGCGCACAGGGAGGTTCGCCGGCCGGTCCCGGCGGGACGCTGACTTCCGTTTCCCCCGCCGCCGGGATCGTAAAGGCGATCCGCGTGCCCTTCCCGACCCCGCCGCTCTCGGCCCAGATGCGTCCGCCGTGGGCCTGCACGAGCCCCTTGCAGATCACCAGGCCCAGGCCGTATCCCCCGCCGTCGCCTTCCCGGCTGCCGGCATAGTTCCGGAACAGTTGCGGCAGCCGTTCCGGCGCCACCCCCATGCCCTCGTCCGACACCGAGACCGAGACATAGACGCCGTCGCGCTCGGCCGCGACCCGGATGGGGGTCGTTTCCGGCGAATATCTCGCCGCGTTGAACAGCAGGTTGTTCAGGACCTGAACGATCCGCCGCCTGTCGGCCATTGCCGGGGGCAGGTCGGGCGCGAGGTCGATCAGGACCGCATGCCGG
>JAJEAZ010000654.1 GCA_022824105.1 Alphaproteobacteria bacterium | reverse complement strand
CGCCGTCGCGCCCGAGGTGGCGGAGATCACCACGTTGCCCGAGGGCCGGCTCTTGAGGACCACCGTGTAGGTGTCCGTCTCGTCGTTCGCCGCCACCGACAGGTTCGACTTCGACACCACCACGCCGTGGCCGGCGTCCGTGGTGGTCACCGCGACGGGGTCGATCGTGATGCCGTGATAGGGCGCCGTGTTGCCCGTGGCGGTCGCCGCGTGCGTGATGTTGAACGACTCGGCCACCGCGTCGATGTCGTTCAGCGCCCGCACCGTCACCGTCTGCGCCGTGCTCCAGTTGCCGCTGTTGCCGTGGGTGAAGGTCAGCGTGCTCTGGTTGCCGGTCGTGCCCGCGTCGGTGTCCACCTCGACGGCCGACGTGTCGCCGTTGGTCGCCGTGATCGTGACGTTCACGCCAGGGTCGGTGTCCAGCACCACCGTGTAGGTCTTCTCCACCGTGCTCGAAGTGCCGAGCTCGGTCAGGGCCAGCGAGGTCGGGGAGACCGTCACGCCGTCGGAGGCGGTAGTGGGACGGGTGCCGTCCTTCAGTGTGATGGTGATGGTTCCATAGGTGCCCGCAAGATATCCCCCGCCATCCAGTCCATAGCTGACCAGAATGGTCTCATCGCCCTCCGAACTGTCGGAGTCGGTTACGGCAACTATGTCGAACGACATCATGCCGTTACTCGTCGAGCCACGCACATAACTGGAAGTGCTGCTGCTGCCAACCTCGTGGAAAGTGTAATCGCTGTTGTTGGTCGCGGTGCCGCCCGAGGCAAGTTCAGCGCCAACTGTCGACGGGGCGTTAATGTTAATCGTGAACGTCAGCCGCTCGCCTTCATAGATTTCGGTTGGGGATATTGTATCGCTGGTCTGCGCCCCGGCCTCGGGAACCATGCCGGCCACGAACAGCAGCGCCAGCAGTCCCGACAGGGCCGTTCGCAGCGCATGGCGGGGACGGTTCAATCGCCCGATCCATGAGCCGGGCCATGCCCGGCGGTTGCCGCAGGAGGGACTCTGCGTGCCATGTGTGGAAACGTGCGGCGCGGAGGTTCCCGCAATCCGGTCTCGATCAATCATCATCGCCTCAATACCGTTCATTTTTCTGTCCCTCGCTTGCGCTCGCCGTGCGGCCGCGCGCGGCGGCCTCGCCGACGATCCGGGGAATCGTCAATGCGCCCGGGACACGGCCCAGCCGTTCCCCGTCCGCCGTGCAGATGCCGGGGCCTGCCCCGGACTGCGATCCGGGGGCCGGTTCCGACGCGTTGTCCGTGGCTTCTCCGGCACAGGCGGCGCCGGCCAGGAACCGCAATTCCATCGGCCCGTCGCCCGAGGGCGCCAGCACCAGCTGCCACGCATGGGCCGGGCGACCGAAGCCGTCGAGCGGCGCGGCCTCCGCCAGCGCGCCGCCGGAGACCGCGACGGATCCGGTATCCGGCCCGAACGCCGCCACCGGGCGCGAGAAGGCCACCGCGATCTCGACAGTCTCCCCCGCGCCGCCATGCCCCGCCGGCGCCACGTCCGGCAGCACGACGTCGAGCCGGCCCGGCGCCCGCATGAGGGCGAGCGGGCTCACGGGAAGGGCACGCTGGCCCCTTCCGCCCTCCGCCGGCATCTGGAAGCTCTCCACGCCGGTCGCGGGATCGACCCGCGTCACCGCGTCCCCGGGCAGCTCGCCGCCGATATCCGTCGGCGGCAGACGGCCGGGACCGCCCCAGCTGACCAGCCAGCCGCCGTCCGGCAGGGGCTCGACATGCCCGCCGGCGTGGCCGAGCATGTCGCGCGTGCCCCGGAGCGCATGGTCGCGCAGGAAGACCGCCTCGCCGTGTTCGAGGTCGAGCGCGTATTCGACCGCGCGGCTGTAGACGCCGGACGGACGGCCGAACGGCTCGCCGGTCCGGGGATCGATGACGCAGGCCACGCCGTTGTCGAACAGCAGCAGGCGCGGCAGGCGAAGGCCAGGGGGAGGCGGCAGCAGCTGCGCCGCGTGCTGGCCGCAGAACGCACCCTCCGGATCGCCGACGATGCGGAGCGGCGGCGGGCCGAGGCCACGGCGTTGCCAGTCGTCGCGGGAGAGGTTGCTCGCGCCGAGCCGCCAGACGATCTCCTCGCCCGGTGGCGCGGCGAGGTCGATCATGACCACGGTCGAGCAGCCCCGGAAGGACGCCAGGACGCCCTGGTCCGTCCACTGGACGGAGTTGACGTGGGCCCAGTTGCCGGGGAACCAGTGCTGGGCGCAGTCCTCCAGCGGCAGCCGGCCCCAGGAGCTCCAGGTCCAGCGCACCGCGCCGTCCGGGCCCCGGAGCTGGATCGCCGAATCCTCCATCTCCACGGCCGCGCCGTACGGCTTGCCCTCGCTATCCGGGAACGCCAGCCCGCTCAGGTCGCGCACCGACGGTTCGTGGGTCATCAGCAGTGCCGAGCCGTCCGCCAGCAGCCGGAAGTCGTGCTGCCCCGTCGTGGTGAGCGGCGCAGCCGTCGAGACGGTGCGCAACGGCGCGAGGGTCCGGTCGAGCACGGTCCACGACCGCACCCCGAACCCGCTGCCCCCGGCAGCAGGCCCGGCATGCGCCCAGCGGAGACCGGCGCCGGAGCCGAAGGAACGCAGGAAGAAGCCCGCCCCGTCGCCCTCGGCCCGGACATGGGCACGCGGGACGCCGTGCCCGTCGAGAACCGCCGCCCAGGGGCCGCGCGCCATGGCAAGCAGCACCCCCAGCGGCCGGGCGGGATCGGGCGCGGTGCGGATCGCCCAGAGCTCGGGCGGCATGCAGTGGAGCGTGTAGGTCGTCCAGGC
>JAJEAZ010000384.1 GCA_022824105.1 Alphaproteobacteria bacterium | reverse complement strand
TTTCGGATCGATGCGCCCGCCGAATGCGGCCACGCCGCCGAAAGGCGGAGCGGGGCCGCTCGGGGGTGGGCGCGGACAGGCGGCGGCGAGAGCCGTCGGCGCCGCGCCGGTGCAATCCTCCATGGAGACTGGCATGAACTTCATCACCCCCAGGGCCGAACTGCTCATCCGGGAGATCCCGCTGAGCCGGCTCGCGCTCGCCCCCGAGAACGTCCGCAAGACCCCGCCCGATCCCCGGGCCGACGCCGAACTCAAGGCCTCGATCGCCGTCCTCGGCCTGCTGGAAAACCTGGTCGTCCGCGCCGATGAGGCGGGAGAAGACGGCATTGACCGTTACGCGGTGGTCGCCGGCGGCCGCCGCCTCAAGGCCATGCAGGCGCTGGTCGAGGACGGTGTCTTCGATGCCGACCATCCGGTGCCCTGCCAGGTCAGGTCCGGCGACGCCGATCCCGCCGAACTCTCGCTCGCCGAGAACGTCATTCGCGTGCCGATGCACCCGGCCGATCAGGTGGTCGCGTTCACGAAGCTGGCCGACGCCGGCCAGTCGGTATCCGCGATCGCGGTGCGGTTCGGCGCGTCCGAGCGCATCGTCGAGCAGCGGCTGCGCCTCGGCAACGCCGCGCCGGAGCTGCTGGACGCCTACCGGGCCGACGAGATCGACCTCGAAGTGCTGAAGGCCTTCGCCGTCACCGCCGACCGGGACCGCCAGATGGCGGTCTGGGAACAGGTTTCCGGACAGGCCTACCGCCCGTCCGCCTGGCAGGTGAAGCGCCTGCTCACCGAGGAGCGGGTGCCGGGGGCGTCGGCCGTCGCCCGCTTCGTTGGGGTCGAAGCCTATGAGGCCGCCGGCGGTCAGGTCATGCGCGACCTGTTCGCCCGCGACGACGAGAGCGGCGTCTGGTTCGAGGACCCGGTGCTGCTCGAGAAGCTGGCGACGCAGAAGCTCCAGGCGGCGGCCGACGAGCTGTCGACCCGCTGGAAGTGGGCCACCGCCATGATCGAGGTCGCGTGGGGCGATACCGCCTCCTACGGCCGCATCGAGCCCCAGCCCGGCACGCCGACCGAAGAGGAGCAGGCCGAGATCGCCAGGCTCGAAGCCCGGCAGGCGGAACTCGCCGAGCTCGACGACGGGGAGTGGACCGAAGAGCTGGCCGCGGAAGCCGAGGTCATCGAGACCCGGCTCGACGAGATCGAGGGCGCCGTCGAGGCCCGCGCGGTGTTCCGCCGCGAAGACCTCGCCATGGCGGGCTGCATCGTCACCGTCGGCCATGACGGCAATCTCCAGGTCATCCAGGGGCTGGTGAAGCCCGAGGACATGCCGAAGCCGGAAGAGACCGGCGACGCCGGTGCTGCGGCCGCCAACGGTCACGACGCGCAGGCCCCCGCCCATGCTGTCCACACCGCCGGTTCATCCGTCTCTACCCCGATGGCGCCGCCGCCCGACCGCGAGGCCGAGGCGCGCAAGGAGGCCGGCGTCGGTATCGGCCTGGCCGACGATCTGCGGCGTATCCGGACCGCGCTCATCAAGGCGTATCTCTCCGGGAACTTCGAGGCCGCCTTCGACCTCATGCTGTTCCAGATGGGGCGCTCGGTGTTCACCTTCGGCTACAAGGCTCACGCGCTCGACATCGCGGTGCGCGAGACCGCCGACCGGCCGACGACCCGGATGAACGACCCCGACTTCGCGGCCTGGTCGCCGGGCGAAGCAATGCTGGCGGACCGTTCCGGCCTGTCGATGGACTGGCTGGAGATCAAGGACGACGGCGAGTCCTTCGCCACGCTTCGGGCGCTGCCGCAGGTCGACAAGCAGGCGCTGTTCGCGGCCTGTGTCGCGCGTACGGTCAACCCCCAGCTCGCCTTCGAGCCCCAGGCCCGGCCCGAGCTCGAAGCCACGGTGGCCCGGCTTGACATCGACTTCGCGAAGCATGTCCGCCCGACCGCGGCGATGCTGTGGTCGCGGATCGCCAAGGCGCGCATCCTCGACATCGCCCGCACCGTGTTCGGGATCGCCTGGGCGTCGGCGCGCTCGAAGAACAGGAAGCCGGTGCTGGCCGAGGCGATGGAGACCGCCTTCGCGGCAGGCGACAGGCCGGTGAGCCTGAGCGCTGGCATGCACGCCGCGGCGCTGGCCTGGACGCCGCCCGGCTTCGCGGCGTTCGATACCGGACGCATCGGTGACGGGGCGGACGGTGCGGAAGCGCCGGAGCCGGCCGCGGACACCGCCGGGACGGTGGACAAACCGGCCGATCCGCCGCGCAGGACCTCGGTCGTCGAGAGCATCGAGTCGCCGGACCTCGCGGCGCGCCGGGCCAAGGCGCTTGCCGCCCGCGCCAACGGCGCCGGCCGCCCCGCCGAAGCGAAGCCCGCGGAACCGGCCGCCGAGACCGGGACCGTGGAGGCGGCGCCGGACGGGAACGGCCGTGCGACCGAGACTGCGCCGGAAACGGAACCGTCGGAGGACGACGGGCCGGAAGCCGGCAACGACGACGCCGCTTCCGCGCCCGAACCGGACGAGGCCGCCGCGGCCCCGGACACCGGCGCCAACGGCGGCGAGCCGGAGGATGGACAGCCGGAGCCGTCCATCGCCGACGCCATCGACGCGATCGACGCGGTGCCCACCGCCGACGGCGGGCCGCGTGCGATCGTGCACGGTGTCGGCGCCGCCAACGGCCACGATGCGCCGGCGGACCCGATGGAGATCCCCGAGTTCCTCCGCCGCGTCCAGTAGGCGCCATCGCTTCAACGCCCCGCCCGGCACCCCTCGCCGGGCGGGGCGTTTCCGTTTCCGCAATCCGATGGAGGTCCGTCCATGAACCGGACGATTCGCGCCCGCATCCACGAAACCGCCGTGAAGCGGGTCACCCGCATCTACGCCGCCACGCTGGCCGACATCTTCGCCGAGACCTTGCAGAACAGCCGCCGCGCCGGAGCAACGTGTGTCCACATCGCCGTTGCCGGGCTTCCCGGTCGGGCGGCCGAACTGCGCGGCCCGCAATTCACCGTCACCGTCGCCGACGACGGCGCCGGCATCGCCGATCCCGCCGTGCTGCTGAGCTTCGGCGAGAATGGCTGGGACGACGCGACGGTGCGCCGGGAAGACGCCGCCGGCTTCGGCTTCGCCAGTCTGGCGCGCCGCAACTGCACGGTGTCGTCCAGGCCGCGTTCGCCCGACGGGCAAGTGTTGCCCGGCTGGCGCGTCAAGCTCGAACCGGCGCATTTTCTCGGGGAGGCCGAGGCCCAGGTACATGCCGACGACACGGCCCCGTATCCCTGGGGGACGTCGATTTCGTTCGAAGCGGCCGAATCCGTCGAGGCGATCCGCACCGCGGCCGAGAACGCCGCCCGTCATTATCCGCTGCCCGTGGTGTTCGAGGATCGCATCGAAGCACACACCGCCGGCCCCGAAGAACTGCCGCGCCGGGCCTTCCTCGACGGCGCGGTCCATGCCGAGCCCTGGCGCGGCCTCGTCTTCGGGGTCTTCAAGGGCCGCCGCTGCGGCTACAACGACCCCGACCTCAACTTCTTCGGCCATACCCTGCCGGTGCGCCTGCCGGCCGTCGAGACCGTCAACGGACCGACCTGGAGCGTGCTGGCGGATTGCCTGCCCCCCGGATCGGTGTCCGCCTGCCCCGGACACCGATCCGGGGGGCCAGGCGGACTGCGATCCGGGGTCGACGATTGCCCCGATCTCGAACTCGTCCTGCCGGCCCGCAAGGAGGCAGTCGAGAACGTCTTTCTCGAAGAGATGCGCGAGGCCGCCCGGCTCGCCATCTACCGCGCCATGGCCGCCGATCCCGATCCGCGCCCCGCCTTCGAGGACCGGGCGCGGGCCCGCGAGGCCGGCATCGAAATTCCCCCGCCGCCGGCCGTGCTGCGGCCCTGGCAGCCCTGCGTCGCCGATTGCAGCGACTGGCGCGAGCCGGGCAAGCTCGCGGAAGTCGGCCCCGGCTCGCCGGGCGACGCCCTGGTCGTCGTCTGCGACCCGGAGCCGCCCGAGGCCCAGGCGCTCCGGCGCGCCGCCGAACGCGCCGGCATCGCGGCCCGCCTGTTCGAACCCGACTGGCGGCTGGCGGGTTACCCCTGGTACGACGCCCTCGACCGGGTCACGGACCTGTCCGTCCGGGTTGCCGCCGGGGACGAATGGATGGCGCTCGACGCCTACCCGCTGCCGGAGGCCTCGGGCCTGCCCGCCGCACCGCTGCCGGCCCGACCCGCGGCGATCCGCATCGGGCTCGCCGTCCGCCCGGCGTCGGGTCCGCCGCGCATCCTCGACGTGCCGGCCGATGTCGTCTTCGCGGGCGAGGACCGGTCGTGGATCGACGAGCTCATGCCGCTGGTCACGGAAGACAGCGCGCTCCAGCCGCACGAACTCGCTGCGCTGATCCGGGCCGCATACTTCTCGCCGTCCGACGAAGGCGACTCCGACAGCTGGGAGACCCAGCGCGAGCGTTTCGAGGAGGCCGCGCTGCACTTGGCGACGCGGCTGCTGCTGTCGGACGACGAGGCCTGCAAGACCTCGATCGCCGAGGCGGTGCGGCGCGAGCTGGTCTGGCTCGCGCCGCGCGACCGCACCGTCGACATCCGCATCCGCCGGCCCGACGTCACCGTCATCCTCGACGCCTGACCGGCCGCCATCCCATCCACCCCGAAGCCGTCCCGGCAGCCGCGCGCCAGGACGGCTCGCAATCACGGGAGACCGCTGCCATGAAGCTCGCCACCTTGCCCGCTGCCAATACCGCGCCCGCCGCCTGTCCCCCCGGATCGGTGTCCGGGGCGCGCTCACCGCGATCCGGGGCAGGCCCCGGACACCGATCCGGGGTTCCCGTTCCGGACGGGCCCGACGACGAGGCGCAGAAGCGCGCCATCGCCAATGCCGTCTGGACCGACCTGCTCTGGCTGATGCCGCCCGGACGCACCGTCACGGTTACCGTCCGCGACGGCCGGGTCGCGGTCGAGCTCGACCCACCCGGCCCGATGCCGGAGACCGCAGCCCACTGACCGCGCAAACCCCGCCCGGTCTCCGTATCGCGCCGCCCCCGTTCTTTCCATGCCCGGCCGCGCCCTGCTCCGGACGGAGGCAGAGCGGAGCCGCGGCCGGGCGCCGGTCGGGCGGGGCGCGGAAGCGTTCCGCCCCGCACCGCATCCCTCCGACGCAAGGGAGCCTTCCCATGGAACTCGTCACTCCCGAGCTGCGCGAGCGGCTCATCGCCAACGGCAGGAACCCCGACAGCGACCGGGTTCCGCTCGTCAAGTGGTTCAACCCCGCCGGCGCCGGCACCTGGTTGATCGTCGACGCCGATCCCGAGGACCCCGACATCCATTTCGGGCTGATGGATCTCGGCTTTGGCACGCCGGAGCTCGGCAGCGTGCGCCTCAGCGAGCTGGAGGCCTTCGAGGGGCCGTTTGGCCTCGGCATCGAGCGCGACCTCTGGTTCGAGGGCCGCTGGCCGATCTCGGTCTACGCCGAGGCGGCGCGGCGTGCCGGGCGCATCGTGGAGGCCGGGCCGGAGCTCGACGCCGCCGCCCGGAGCCGCACCGTCCCCGCCGGCGCCTGACCGCCGTTCCGCCGACCTCTCCCCGTTTTCCGATCACGGAGACCGCTCATGCCCGATACCGGAATCACGGCCGCGCCCGAAGGCGCGCCGCCGCCGATGCACCCGATGGACCCGCGCCGGGGCGAGAGCCTCACGCCCATGTTCGGCGCCTTCCTCTGCTGGCTGCTCGGCCTCGAACCGATGACCGCGCCGGCCATCACCGGGATTTCCGTTGCCGGCGGTTCGGTGCTCGCCGCCACCACCGAGGATCCGTTCTTCAACGCCCATCTCGGCTCCGTCCGGGACTTCGAGCGTAATCTGCGCGGCTGGGGCGAGGCCTGCGGGGCCGACACCGCCACCATCGACGGCCTGGTCGCGAAGATGCGGAGGTCCGGCCGATGAGCGCCGCCGATCTTCCCGCCGGCTTCGACCGCCACCGTGCCGCGCTCGACATCGTTGGCCTCGGGGCGTGCAACCCGTCCGGCGTCGCGCTCACCCTCCACCAGGCCTGCCGGCAGGCGATCGCCGAAGGGGTCCCGCAGCGCGACGACCCCGCCATCCGCCTGATCGGCCTCCAGCTCGCCTTCCTGCTCAATGTCGACCGCATTCTTGACAGCGACGAATACGCCCGGCTGGTCGAGCACTGCACCGCCCGCGCCGCCGAGCGCGAACGCAGCGCCGCGGGGGAGGCAGCATGAGTCCACTCGACACGCCCGGGGACGGCCTCCGGGAAATGCCGCTGTTCGACGTTCCCGCGGCCCCGGCGTCCGTTCGGGAAGCCGTGAGCCGCCGCCGGCTCCGGGCCCGCTTCCTGCGCGCCGGGCGCCACGCGGTCGACGACCGCGACCTGCTGGAGCTGCTGCTCTCCGGCTGCCGGCCGGCGGACGATGCCGGGGCGCTCGCCGGCGCGCTGCTCGACACCTTCGGCACGGCGCCGCGCACTCTCGCCGCCCGCCCGGACCGGCTGCGCGCGGTGCCCGGCCTCTCGGAGCACGCCGTCGCCGCGCTCAAGACGGCCGAGGCGCTCGGCATCCGCATGGCGCGGGAGCAGGTGCCGCAAACCGTGCGCCCGGCCTTCGGCAAGTATGACAAGGTCGTCGAGTATTGCCGCACGCTCGCGGGCCATCGCGAGGTCGAGCAGTTCCATGTCCTGTACCTGGACCGCAAAAACCGTCTCGTCGCCGACCGCCTGCACCAGCAGGGCTCGGTCTGCCACACCCCGGTTTATCCCCGCGAGATCTGCATCCGCTGCCTGGAACTACAGGCGAGCGCGGTCATCGCTGTCCACAATCACCCGTCGGGCGACCCCGAACCGTCCAGGGCCGACATCGACATGACGAACCGCCTCCGCGACGCGCTGAAGACGATCGGGGTGACGCTGCTCGACCATCTCATTGTCACACCGACCGGCGTGGTCAGCTTCCAGTCGCGCGGGCTGCTCTGACACCCCGCAATCCGGCCCCGGCGCAACGGCGTCGAGGGCCATCCACCCGTTCCTCCCCAGCACGGACAACCGGCCATGACAGCGTTTCTTGACTCTTCCCTTGCCGAACGGCCGCCCATCGTCACGTCGGCGGACATCTGCGACGACGCGATCGCGCTGCTGGAAGCCGGCTGGGCGCGGCGGGGCGCACTCGACGCCGGCGGCCTGTCCTGCAATGCGCTGTCGCCGCGCGCCCGGCGCTTCTCCCTCGACGCCGCCATGCGCCGCGCCGCCTACGACCTCGGCGGCCGGCATTGCCGCGACCGGCTCGACCCCGGCGATAGCGCCGGCGACGCGCTGCGCGCCCTGGCCGGCCATCTCCACGCCATGCTGCGCAAGGCGCTGCCGGCCGGTTCGCCGGGGCTGGTCGTGTTCGATGAGGTCTGCAATTCTCAGGAGATCGCAGTGGCGGTTCTTCACTCCGCCCGCGCTTTCCTCCCCGAATATCCCGGTCTCCGGCCCCGAACCGCAATGAAGCGCAGGCGGCCGGGCGTCCATGCCTTCCTGGTCGAGGGCGAGGAGGCGGCCATCCTGCAGCGCGACGGCCGGTATTGGCGCATCCACGGCTTCGGCGAGGCCGGGCGCTGCCATGCCGCCACAACCCTTTCGGGGGTCCGGCGCTACTGCGAGATGTTCGCCTTCGCCGAGGCCGAGAAGACCCGGAAGTACCGCATCGAAAAACGCCGGCGCATCGCCCGGCTGCTTGCCGCCGACCGCTCGCCCGGTGTCTGGCGCGAGGTCTGCCGCATCCTCGAAAACCCGCTCAATCCCGTGTCGCCGACTGGCGCCGCCTGCCCGCGCGAATGAAACGCCGCGGCGACTTCCCGCGCCGACACGCCGTCCCCGTCTCCCGACACCGGAACGAACCGCCATGCTTCACCGGATCACCGGCCGCGCCACGAAGTGCGGCCCCTCCGCGATTTCCGCGATCGCCGGCGTGCCGACGCACGAGGCAGCCGCCGTCATCCGCCGCCTGTTCGACCGGCCCTCGGTCAACGGCGTCTTCATCGACGAGCTCGCCGCCGCGCTGGCGGAGTTCGGCTGGATAACGGATTACGCGATCCGCCACCCGAAGTACCGCGAGCGCCGCCATGCC
>JAJEAZ010000305.1 GCA_022824105.1 Alphaproteobacteria bacterium | reverse complement strand
GCGCCAGCAGCACGCCGCTGCCGCCCTCGCCGCCCACCAGGAACGCGCCCTTGATGAGGGTCGGGAAGATCAGCACCGCTTTCGCCTGGCCGAGAAAATGCTGGAGGCTCGGCCCGACATCCGGGTCGCGGGCAAGGCGCTGGACCGTGATCCGGGCCTTGTCCACGAGTTCGGTCGCCTCTGTCTCATCCGTCGAGGCCGCGGCGGGCGCCGACCAGAGCGCGGCAACCAGCAGCAGCGGGAGGATCGGGCGGGCTGACATGTGCTTCATCGGCGCCATGCTCCTAGAATTCGATGCCGATCTGAGCCTTCACACCGGCGCGGAAAGGATGTTTCACCAGAGTCATTTCGGTGACGAGGTCGGCGACTTCAATCAATTCGGGCCGGGCATTGCGCCCGGTGACGACGACATGCAGGTCCTCCCGGCGGCTTGTCAGAGCCGACAGCACCCGGTCGAGGTCCAGATAGCCGTAACGCAGCACGATGTTCAACTCGTCGAGTATGACCATCGCGTTGGACGGGTCCGCCATCATGGCTTCCGACATCTCCCAGGCCGCTTCGGCAGCGGCGATGTCGCGCGCCCGGTCCTGCGTCTCCCAGGTGAAGCCTTCGCCCATGGCGCGAATCTCGACCAGCTCCGGGAAACGGGCGAAGACCTCCCGCTCGCCCGTCTTCCACACGCCCTTGACGAACTGCACCACACCGACCTTGAGGCCGTTGCCGACGGCGCGGGCCGCCAGCCCGAAGGCCGCGGTTGATTTGCCCTTGCCCTTGCCGGTATGGACGATCAGCAGGCCCTTTTCGATGGTCTTTGTGGCCAGCATCCGGTCGCGCGCGGCCTTGCGCTTGCGGGCCTTCTCGTTGGCCCGGGCGTTGACGGCTTCTTCGTCGGGAGAGCCGGTCTCTCGGCTCATGGATGCTCTCCGCCGGCCAGCGACCGCAGCAGATCATAGCTGAAATTGGCCTTCGGACGCCACAGTTCCCGGTCCAGCGCTTCCAGGAACCGCGCGGCCGTCTCGCGAAGCGCCGCCGGATTGCTGCGCTCCATGAAGGCGCGCACTTCCTCATCGCGGATGTAGGCGTCGAACAGCATTTCAAAGTGATGGTCGCGCACCGCGCCGGTCGTGGCGGCGAAGGCGAACAGGTAATCGACCGTGGCGGCGATCTCGAAGGCGCCCTTGTAGCCGTGGCGCATGACGCCCCGGATCCATTTGGGGTTGGCGGCGCGCGCGCGCACCGTGCGGGCGATCTCCTCCTCCAGGCTCATGATGCGCGGGCGTTCGGGCCGTGTGTGGTCGTTGTGATAGACCGGGGGCCGCCGCCCGGAGAGCATGGCCGCCGCCGCCGCAAGCCCGCCCTCGAACTGGTAGTAGTCGTCGCTGTCGAGCAGGTCGTGCTCGCGATTGTCCTGGTTGTGGATGACGGCCTCGACGCTCGCGAGCCGGCGCTCGAAGGCATGGTGCGCCGGCCGGCCTTCCTCGCCCGCGCCATAGGCATAGCCGCCCCAGGCGACATAGGCCCGCGCGAGGTCCTCGGGCCCGTCCCAGCCGCCCTCGTCGATCAGCGCCTGCAGGCCCGCGCCATACGCGCCCGGCATGGAGCCGAACACGCGCCAGGTCGCCTCGCGGAAGCCGTCTCCTTCCGGCGTGCGGAGCGGGTTGTCGTCCTCCTCGAGCCGGGCGACCGCGCGGACCGCGCTGTCGAACAGGTCGATCAGGCCCGGAAAGGCGTCGCGGAAGAACCCGGAAATGCGCAGCGTGACATCGACGCGCGGGCGGTCGAGCACGCTGCGCGGCACGATCTCGAAGCCTGTGACCCGCCCGGAGCCGCTGTCCCATGTCGGGCGCACGCCCATCAGCGCCAGCGCCTGGGCGATGTCGTCGCCGCCGGTCCGCATGCAGCTGGTTCCCCAGGCGGAGAGCGCGAGCGCGCGCGGCCACTCGCCGTGGTCGCGGACATGGCGCTCCACCAGCAGCATGGCCGAATGCCAGCCGAGCTGCACGGCGGCGGGCGTCGGCACGGCGCGGGTGTCGACGGAGTAGAAGTTGCGCCCTGTCGGGAGCACGTCCGGCCGGCCTCTCGTCGGAGCGCCGGAGGGGCCGGGCTCGATGAAGCGGCCGGCGAGGCCCGCCCGGAGGCCGGCGGTTTCCGCGGCGCCCGAGCGGTTGAGCGCCGGGGCCAGCGTTTCGTCCAGAAAGCCGAGCACAGCGGCGCTTTCGGGGCCGGGGGCCGGCTCCGCGCCCTCGACCAGCCGCGCCATCGCCGCTTCCAGCCGCTCCAGCGTATCGCCGGCGGTGCGCCAGACTTCGTCGCCCGCAAGGAAGGCCGGGCGGGATCCCGTCCACGGCGCGGCCAGGTCCTCCCCGACCTCGAGTCCCAGGTCCGTCATCAGCGCGGGCAGCAGCCGCGAGCGCATGGCGGCCACCAGCAGGTCGCGCCGCTGGCGTCCTTCGGGCGAGACGCCGAAGACATGCAGCCCGTCGCGGATCTGCAGCTCCTTCAGCTCGCAGAGATAGCCGTCCAGCTTGCCGAGCGCCGCCGCCTCGCCGTCCTCCGGCCGGATGCCGCAATCGGCCGCCAGCCCGCCGCGCCCCGCGAGGTCGAGGATCGCCTCGGCCAGCACGGGCAGGCGCCGCGGGTCGAGCGACGCGGCCTGATAATATTCGTCCACCAGTCTTTCCAGCTCCACCATGGCCCCGTGGCTCTCTGCGCGTGTGAGCGGCGGAGTCAGATGGTCCACGATTGCGGCATGAGTGCGGCGCTTGGCCTGCGCGCCTTCGCCCGGATCGTTGACGATGAACGGATAGATGTTCGGCAGGGGGCCGAGCACGGCATCGGGGAAGCAGTCCTGGGAGAGCGCCAGCGCCTTGCCCGGCAGCCATTCCAGATTGCCGTGCTTGCCGAGATGGATGACGGCATCGGCCGCGAAGCCGCACCTCAGCCAGCCATAGAAGGCGAGATAGGCGGGCGGCGGCGGCAGGGCGGGATCGTGGTAGCTGGAGGCCGGGTCGATGTCGTATCCGCGCGACGGCTGCACCGCCACCGCGATATCGCCGAGCAGGAGTGCGGGTATTACGTAATCCCGGCACGTAAGGCCCCAGCGTTCTAGGACCAGATCGATTGCGCCGGCGGGCAGGCCGTCCAGAAAAGCCCGGAAGTCGCGTTCCGGAAAGACCGGGCCGCGGGTTCGCGCTTCCTGAAGTTCCCGCATGAGCGCGTCGCCGTCCGCCGGCAGTCCCTCGACCCCCAGCGCGCGGAGCACGGCGAGCGCCGAGGCTGGCGTGTCGAGGCCGACGCCGTTGCCGATGCGCCCGTCGCGCGTCGGGTAGTTCGCGAGCACCAGCGCGATGCGCTTGCGCCCCGGCCGGCGGAGCCTTGCCCAGTTCGCGGCGAGTTCGGCCACGAAACGCGCCCGGTCCGGCACCGGCCGGTAGCGGGTGATGTCGCACTCGGTCGCCCTGTCGCGCCGGCTCGGCGCCTTGAAGGAAACCGCGCGGGAGATCAGCCGTCCGTCCACTTCCGGCAGCGCGATGTTCATGGCGATGTCGCGCGGCGAGAGGCCGCGCGTCCCTTCCCGCCAGACAGCCTCCGCGCCGCCCGAGAGCACCGCCTGGACCACCGGGCAATCGTAACGGTCGAGCGGCCCCGGACCATCCGCGCCGCGCGCCGAGAAGCCGGTTGTATTCACGATGACGGAGGGCGGTTCGTCCGCGAACAGGCGGTGCAGCAGGGCGAGCGAGTCCGGGTCCTTGAGACTGGAGATGGCGACCGGCCGGGGCGACAGTCCCGCCGCCGCCATCTCTTCGGCGAGCATGTCGATCGCCGCGACATTGCCTGCCTGCAGATGCGCCCGGTAGAACAGCAGGGGCGCAACCGGGCCGTCGCCCGCGGCGGCCGCATAGGGCCGGGCGCGCGGGATCGGCGCGGGCTCCTGCCAGCGGGCGGGGCGGCCGAGCAGGTGGGCGGCGTAGCGCAGGCAGTTCAGCGCATTGTCGGGGCCGCCCTCCGCCAGGTAGCGCCAGAAGCGCCGGCAGGCTTCGGCGTCGAGGCTGGAGAAGGCGTCGAGTTCCGGGTCCGGCCGGTCGTCGCCCGGCAGCAGCGCCACCGGGGCCTCCAGCGCGCCCAGCCGCTCGACGCCGTAGGGCCAGTAGCCGCGCCCGCCGAGCAGGCGGACCACAACCAGCCGGGCGCGGGAGAGCACGCGCTCGACATGCAGATCGACGGACAGGTTGTGGCCGAGCGCCATGATGTTGGCGAGCCGCAGCGTCGGGGCCTGCCCGTCCTCGGCAAGGCGTTTCCGCTGCGCTTCGGCCAACAGGGCGAGCTCCGTGTCGGCCGCGCTCAGGATCGCGATGTCGCCCGGCGTCTGGCCGAGATCGACCGCCTCGCCATCCTCGACCGCGCCGGGAGTTGCGGCTAGGAGATGCACCGCCCGCCGAGCGTCCGGGCGACGGCATTGCGGTCGAGGCCGGCGAAACCGATCACCACGAGCCGCGTCAACGGCTCCTCGCCGGCCTGCCAGGGCCGGTCGTACCAGGTCTCGGCGCGGGCGCCCACGCCCTGCACGGCCAGCCGCATCGCCTTGCCCTCGACTGCGGCGAACCCCTTGATGCGCAGCACGTCGTGGTCCCGCGCGGCTTCCGCGATGCGTTCGGCGAGCGCGGCCGGCTCGACCGGCCCCGCCTCGACGGCGAAGCTCTCGAAATCGTCGTGGTCGTGCCCGTCCTCGTCGTCATGGTGCGAGGGACGCGCGTCGAGGTCGTCTTCCGCCGCCGCTTCCAGGCTCAGCAGCAGGCGGGTATCGACGGCGCCGCCGGTCGCGCCGACAGCCTTGACCGCAGGCGAGCGCAGCCCGGCCCGCACCTCTTCCAGCACGCCCTCCCAGGCGGGCGCATCCAGCAGGTCGCGCTTGTTGACGATGACGAGGTCGGCGGCGGCGAGCTGGTCGTCGAACAGCTCCTCCAGCGGCGCGTCGTGGTCGAGCGCGGGATCGGCCCGGCGCGCCGCCTCGACGGCTTCCGGGTCCGCGGCGAAGCGCCCGGCGGCGACGGCCGCTGCATCGACCACGGCAACCACGCCGTCCACCGTGGTGCGCGAGCGCACTTCCGGCCAGGCGAAGGCCTGCACAAGCGGCTTGGGCAGCGCCAGGCCCGAGGTCTCGATCACGATATGGTCGGGCGGGTCGGGGCGGTCGAGCAGCGCCTGCATGGTGGGGAGGAAATCGTCGGCGACCGTGCAGCAGATGCAGCCATTGGCAAGCTCGACGATGTCCTCGTCCTCGCAGCCCTCGATGCCGCAGGCGCGCAAGAGCTCGCCGTCAATGCCGAGATCGCCGAACTCGTTGACGATCACCGCCAGGCGCCTGCCGCCCGCATGTTCAAGCAGGTAGCGGACCAGGCTGGTCTTCCCGGCGCCCAGAAAGCCGGTGACGACGGTTGCCGGGATTTTCGGTTTCAGCATGAGGCGCATACTTTCACGGCTTGAGCACCAGCGGCAGGCCGGCGGCCACGAACACGACCCGGTCCGCGATGCGGGCAACCTCCTCGTTCAGCCGCCCCTGCGCCTCGCGGAAGCGCCGGCCGAGCGGCGTCGGGGGCACGAGGCCCATGCCGGTTTCGTTCGACACGAGCACCGTCTGGCGGCTGCGACCCGCGAGCGTCTCCAGCAGCGCCCCGGTCTCGGGTTCCCGCCCGGCGGCGAGCGCGTTGGAGAGCCAGAGCGTGAGGCAGTCCGCCAGCACCGGCATGTCGCAAGCCTCCGCCAGCGCCTCCGGCAGGCGCGAGGGCGCCTCGACGGTCGTCCAGCACGGGCCGCGCCGGGCGCGGTGGCGGGCAATGCGGTCCGCCATCTCCGCGTCGCCCGCCTCGGCCGTCGCGATATAGACGGCGGGCCCGTCGAACAGCGATTCGGCGTAGCGGCTCTTGCCGGAGGCGGCGCCGCCCAGCACCAGGGTCGTGGCGGTCATGGCCCGTCTGGTAACGGCGTTTCGCCCGCCGTTCAAGGCGGCCGCCCCGGCGCTCGACTTTCCGGCCGGCGCAAGGCATATCCCGGGCCATGCTGAGACTGCTGCGCCGCATCCTCACTCTCTATCTCGGGATCGGGTTCGTGCTGGGGCTGGTTGCGGGCTTTTCGCGCCTGTTCGTGCATGTCGCCCACGGCCTCGGGCCGGGCGAATTCGGCCCGGCGCTCGGCGATGCGGCGCTGTGGGCGTTCTTGCGGCTCTGGCTCTGGCCGTGGCAGTTCTGGACGCAGGTGGTCGAGGGCGAACGCACGATGATCGGCTGGCTGCTGGCCTGAGGGCGCGGGCGCGCGCATACTCCGGCGACAATCGCGGCACGGGGGATCGAAAGCGATGGAACTGGGATTCGTTGGCGTGGGCGCGATGGGCGCGCCGATGGCGGGGCGGTTGCTGGACGGGGGCCACGGCCTGGTCGTGCACGATGTCCGGCCCGAGGCGGTGGCGCCGCTGGCCGCCCGGCAGGCGCGCACGGCCGAAAGCCCGAAGGCCGTGGCGGACATGGCGGAGACGGTCATCGTCTCGCTGCCGACGCTCGGCGCCTGGCGCGAGGTCGGGCTCGGCGCGGAGGGTCTGGCGAAGGGCGGGCGGATCGCGAAACTGGTCAACACCTGCACGGTCGGCTCGGGCTTCATCCGCGAGATGGCGGCGGCGCTCGGCGAAGCCGGCATCGAGATGCTCGACTGCCCGATCAGCGGCGGGCCGCCCGGCGCGGAGGCGGGCACGCTCTCGGTGATGGCGTCCGGCAGCCGCGCGCTCTTCGACGAGCTGTGCCCCGCCCTCGACTGCTGGGGGCAGACGGTCGTCCATGTCGGCGAGGAGCCGGGCGCGGCGCAGACCGTCAAGCTCGTCAACAACATCCTCTCGGCCGCGGCGCTCGCCGTCACCTCCGAGGCGCTGGTGATGGGCTCCAAGGCCGGGGTCGATCTCGAGGCGATGCTGGAGGCGGTCAATGCCGGCTCCGGGCGCAACAGCGCGACGGCGGGCAAGGTCCCCGCCTCGGTGCTCGACCGCTCCTTCGCCTACGGGGCGGCGCTGGACATTCTGATGAAGGACATCGAGCTGGCGCTGGCGGAGGCCGAGCGCCTGCAGGTGCCGTCCTGGGTCTCGGCGGCGGTGCGCCAGTTCTTCCGCCACTGGCACATGCAGGGCAAGGGGCGCGAGGACATCACCTCCATCGTGCAGATGGTCGAGGGCTTCGCCGGCCACACATTGCCGAAGGTCCGCTGAGAGGGCGCCTACCCCCCGGACCCGTCCGCCGCTGCCGCGTCCGCCGCCGCGCCGGGGAAGTCGCAGCGCAGCGCGGTGACGCGGACGAAGGAGCGGCCGCCCGCGCGGGCGGCGAAGCGGTATTCGTCGCCGGCGAGGCGCACGGAATGGTCGAGCGGCAGCTTGCCCTTCGCCTCGGTCGCGTCGCCGCCGATGGCCGTGAAGCGCAGCGTCACCGGGGCCGCCGGGTCGAACCAGGCATGGGGCAGGCCCGCCTCCGTCAGCTCCGCCGCGCCCTCGCCGGTGACGGTGATCGCGCCCTGGGCGAATTGCGCGGAGGCGTTGGCGCCGTCATGCAGCGGCGTCGCCAGCACGAAGCGCCTGGTGACCGGCTCCGGGTCGCAGACCGGCTCCGGGTCCGCCTCGCGCAGCAGGAAGGCGATCCGCGCCTCCTCCAGGCCGGCGTCGATGCGCTCCAGCAGCATTTCCAGCAGCACCTTGCGCTCGCCGGTGGGCACGTCGCGGTCGTAGCGCGCCTGGAGCGCCTGCTCGCTCTGCACCGCCGCGAGGCGGCGCCGGTCCAGTTCCGCCTTCTCGGCCTCCAGCCGGGCGATGTCGGCGTCCTGGGCCTTCAGCCTCTCCTCCATGCGCTCG
>JAJEAZ010000130.1 GCA_022824105.1 Alphaproteobacteria bacterium | reverse complement strand
AAACGGCGGAACTTAGCGACCCCCTTCCGCCCGGCACCCTTCGCCGGGAGGGACGGCGTTTCAGCCGCCGGTCGGTCATCGGCATGACCAAGTGTCTGGATTACTTCACAATTTCCTCCTCTCGGTCTTCACGGCGCACCGTTCCTGGTTCATTTCTTTGGCACCGGCCTGGCCGACGACCGCTATGTGGTCGAGCGGTACAAGGCCCGCGCGGACGGCGACATCGTTCCTGCCCCGGCCGAGGCGCTGGCGGCCAAGGGCCGGCGCAAGGTCAAGCGCACCACGGTCACGCTGAAGGCGGTGAAGGAGCTGCGGCCCGCCACCACCGAGATCATCGTCTGCACCGGCCTCAAGACCCGCGGCATCCGTCACTGCAACCGCCGTGATTGCCGCTACGGGCGCGCTCCGGCTCCTTGCCGGGTTGGATGCCGATAGTGAGGTGGCCATCTCGCCCTTGGTGATACTTTCCTGTTGGCGTCGAGAAGGCGGAGTCAAGTATCGTCGTGCGGATTGTCGTATTCGGTGATGCCGTCCGACCAAGGCACGATCCCCGCCGCCCTTGAAGCGCATGAATAGGGCCCGCTACAAATGCTGGTGACCGCCACGTAGCGCAGCTTGACTGCCAACAATGCTCCCGAAACCACCTCGGCCATCCGATGGATCCTCCGCGCTCGACGCGTATGGGGAAGTGCTCGAACTTCACGAGACCACACTCAGCAACCGCTTCGACCGGGAATTCTACCGTAAGGAGCTCCGCGCCAAGGCCAAGTTCTACGGCACCCTCGCGGGCAAGCGTCCCGAGGGCGGCGACGCACGTGCCTTCTACGAGGCGTTGTCGAAGTTTCTTGCGCGCCAATTGGAAGTCTACGGACCCGAGGCGCCGGTGAAGCGGCGGCGCAAGGCGGACGCGCCCACCTCACCTCTGGTCTATCCCAATCTGCCCAAAGGGCTCACTCATCGCGTCCACTTCCTGGAGCGCGGCTCCCTGAGGCGGGAACGCTCCGCCGCCCTGGCCAGGCATGCCGATGCAGTTTCTCGCCAGACCGCGCCCAACGGCGACGTGCTGCTCTCGGTCGCAGTCTCCCCCGCCCGCGTCCGGTTCTTCGAGCGCCTGATCGAGTCGGCTGGCGCCGACGGCCTCGGCGTTCCCTGGCCGGGGAAGGCCGGCGGCTTCGCCGGATGGATTCGGCCGGATGGCAGCCTGTCCAGTGACAGAGATTTCGATCATGCCGGATCGCCCTGGGCGAAGATGATGGCCGACATCCAGCGGGCGCGCCTCTATCACTGGAGCCTGGACCGCGGACAGCTTTCGCCCGACATCGTGCTGCCGACGGACAGGCCGCCAATTCCGGAGAGTTTGCCCTGGGATCCGGATCCGCGCTTCCAGGCTATCCTCGACCTGACATCGGAAGACCGCCTTACAGAGGCTGCCGAGCTTCTCGACGCGATCCCGGGTGCTGAGCGCGAGCCGCTCTTCGACGAGGTCCTCTATCTGCGCTTCCTGACAGGCGCGGCGCCACGGGGCGAAGATCTTCGCTACCTGGCGCGCCGGCACGTCTCGGGGTCGGCGATCCGGCCCCGCCTCGAGGAGGAGTTCGAGAGCTTTATCGTGGAACTCGACCGGGAGCTTGCCGAGGCCGGACCTCTCACGGATCGATTCCCCGGGTTCGAAGATCGTAGCTGGCTCTTGGAGCAGGACCCGAGCCACTTCAGGCGCAATACGCCCAGCATCAAGGACTGGCCGGCGACGCGGAAGCACTATTTCGAGGCGCTTGCACTCTACGGGCACCCGACGAACCCGCGGGGACGCATCTTCGTCTGGCACCCGGATCTCGGCTTTCCCTCGTTGGCGCCGCAGATGGCCGCCGCCGAGAACGTCTTCCGCTTCCGGCGCGGTATTCCCGAGATCGGCCGCGGCTGGGTTTCGGAAGCCACGCTCTACGACCTCGTAAAGGCGCGCCGTCCGGACGCCATCCACCAGTGGCGGCCAAGTTTCCTGGGCCTGCTGTCCGTGGACATTTACGTGCCGTCGGAGCGGCTTGCGATCGAGTATCAGGGTCAGCAGCACTTCGATCCCGTCGATCTTTTCGGCGGAGACGAGGCTTTGGCGAAGACCCAGGCGCGGGACTCACGGAAGCGGGCCCTGCTGTCGGCCGAGGGGGTGCGATTGTTCGAGTGGCGTTACGATCTGCCGGTCACCTCGGAGAACATCGATAAGGTCCTCTCCGGGTCGGGTCTACGACGCCGATGGCGACCATGTCGGCGACGTCTTCGCCCAGGACGACATTCTCAATCCCGGCGCCCGCGTCTACATGATCCATTTGAGCGAGGACCGCCGCGACGCCTTCGAGATCATGCGCGACGCGGCGGCGGAGCAGTACTGCGGCGAGACCGGCGACACCTGGCGGCCCCGGCACGGCAGCCACGCCAGCCAGACCGGCAAGCTGACCTCGGCCAGCATCGACGCCCGCGACTACCAGCGCGCGAGGAAGGACCGCGAGACCGCCGCGCACCTGCCGCAGGGCACGCTGGTCGCGATCGCCGGCGGGAAGGACATCGCCGACCCGGCGGCGGTGATCGCCAAGCTCGACCAGACCCGCGCCAAGCATGCCGACATGGTGCTCGTCCACGGCGGCGGCCCCGGCGTCGAGAAGATCGCGGCGCGCTGGGCCGAGCGGAACGGCGTCGACCAGGTCGTCTGCAAGCCCGACTGGGATCGCCACGGCAGGGCCGCCCCGTTCCGCCGCAACGAGGAGCTGCTGCAACTCCTGCCGAAGGGCCTCATCGCGTTCCCCGGAAGCGGCATCACCGAGAACCTCGTCGACCGCGCGCGCCAGCTCGGCATCCCGGTGGCACAGTGCGCTGCGTAGCCCGCGCCGCCGTGGCGGACCGCGTCGTCGCTCCAGCGGCGGCGCGGTTCGTTTCCTTTCGCGTCGACGGTGTTGCGGCGGCACCGTCATCCTCGCGCGCGCTTCGCGCCGCGCTCGTGCTCCGGCTCGCTGTCGCTCGCCGATCGCCGGTGCGTTCGCTGCCGCTCGCACCGTTCCGGACGCCTCCGGCATCGCACTGCGCGCTCCCGCCTTCGGCGCTGTCGCCGCGCCGTTCCGCTGTCGCGTCACTGGCCGTTGCACCATCGCCGGCATGACTGCCGACGCTGCTGCCGGCCCGCTCGGCACGGTGCTTCGCACCGCTGCCCTCGCTCGCGTCGGCGAGGCCGTCCGCTCAAGCGAGACTGTGAGAGTATCAGCTCGCCACAGGCTGATTGCCATTCGTCCGGATGGGGGTTTCGATGTCCGGATCGGGCAAGTCACCGCGAGGGGGGATAATGCGGTGAATTGACTACATCGTACCAAGAGACACGGAATTTAC
>JAJEAZ010000583.1 GCA_022824105.1 Alphaproteobacteria bacterium | reverse complement strand
TCTGCATGACATCTACAGTTCGAGCATCGGCGTCGAGTTCATGCATATCCAGGATCCGGACCAGAAGGCCTGGATCCAGAAGCGCATCGAGCGGCCGCTCAACCGCACCGAGTTCACCGAACGCGGCCGCCGCGCCATTCTGGAGCGGCTGACGGAGGCCGAGGTCTTCGAGCATTTCCTCGACCGCAAATATATCGGCACCAAGCGCTTCGGGCTGGAAGGCGGCGAGGCGCTGATCCCGGCCCTTGAGCAGATCATCAAGCGCGGCGGCGAGATGGGCCTGGAAGAAGCGGTGATCGGCATGGCGCACCGGGGGCGGCTGAACGTGCTCGCCAACTTCATGGGCAAGCCGTTCCAGGCGATCTTCTCCGAGTTCCAGGGCCAGCCGGCGAACCCCGAGGACGTGCAGGGCTCGGGCGATGTCAAATACCATCTGGGCACCTCGTCTGACCGCGAGTTCGACGGCAATGTCATCCATCTTTCGCTGTGCCCGAATCCGAGCCATCTGGAGATCGTCAATCCGGTCGTCATCGGGCGGGCGCGGGCCAAGCAGGAGCAGCGCGGCGACGATGAGCGCGACAAGGTCATGCCGATCCTGCTGCATGGCGACGCCGCATTCATCGGGCAGGGCCTCGTGGCGGAGACCTTCGAGCTCTCCGAGCTCAAGGGCTACAAGGTCGGCGGCACCATCCATGTGGTCATCAACAACCAGATCGGCTTCACCACCTCGCCGACGGATTCGCGCTCCAGCCCCTATTGCTCCGGCATGGCGCAGATCGTCCAGGCGCCCGTTTTCCATGTGAACGGCGACGATCCCGAGGCGGTGGTGCATGTGGCGCGCATCGCCACCGAGTTCCGCTTCCGCTTCAAGCGCGATGTCGTCATCGACATGTATTGCTACCGCCGCCAGGGCCACAACGAGGCGGACGAACCGGCCTTTACCCAGCCGATCATGTACGACGCGATCGACAAGCACGCGACCACACGCGCCGTCTATGCCGACCGGCTGGTTGCGGAGGGCCTCATTTCGCGGGAGGGCGCCGACGGCATTGTCGAAGACTTCCGCGCGAAGCTGGACCGCGATTTCGAAGCCGCGAACAGCTACAAGCCCAACAAGGCCGACTGGCTGGAAGGGGCGTGGAGCGGCATCGAGGTCGCGCGCGAAGGCGACCGGCGCGGATCGACCGCCGTTCCGCTGGACCGGCTGAAGGCGGTCGGCGAACGGCTTACGGCCGTGCCGGATGGCTTCAACCTCAACCCCAAGATTGCGCGCCAGTTCCGGCAGAGGGCGAAAGTCTTCGAAACCGGCAAGGGACTCGACTGGGCGACGGCGGAGGCGCTGGCCTTCGGCACGCTCGCGGAGGAAGGCATCCCGGTGCGCCTCTCGGGCCAGGACTGCGGGCGCGGCACCTTCTCGCAGCGCCATGCCGTGCTGCGCGACCAGGTGGACGAGAGCAGATACATCCCTCTCCAGCATATCGGGCCGGACCAGGGAAGGGTTGAAGTCATCGACAGCCCGCTCGCCGAAGCGTCCGTGCTGGGCTTCGAATACGGCTATTCGCAGAGCGAGCCGCATGCGCTGGTGATGTGGGAGGCGCAATTCGGCGATTTCGCTAACGGCGCGCAGGTGGTGATGGACCAGTTCATCTCCTCCGGCGAGTCGAAATGGCTGCGCATGTCCGGGTTGGTCATGCTGTTGCCGCACGGCTATGAGGGCCAGGGGCCGGAGCATTCCTCGGCGCGGCTGGAGCGCTATCTCCAGCTCTGCGCGGAAGACAACATGCAGGTCATCTACCCGACCACGCCGGCCAACTATTTCCACGCGCTGCGCCGCCAGGTGCGGCGGGAGTTCCGCAAGCCGCTGATCGTGATGACGCCGAAATCGCTCCTGCGGCACAGGCTTTGCGTTTCCGACCTCGACGAGCTTGGCGACGGCAGCTCGTTCCATCGGGTCAATCCCGAGGTCGATGACATCGCCGACGGCGAGGCGGTCCGCAGGGTCGTGCTCTGCACGGGCAAGGTCTATTACGACCTGCTGCAGCAGCGCCGGGAGGCGGGCGTCCGCGATGTGGCGGTGCTGCGCGTCGAGCAGCTCTATCCGTTCCCCGAGGGAACGCTTGCCGAGGAGTTGGCGCGCTATCCGGAGGCCGAGGTCCTCTGGTGCCAGGAGGAGCCGGAGAACATGGGAGCCTGGACCTTCGTGGACCGGCGCATCGAGGCGGTGCTGGAGGAAGTCGGCGGCAAGGCGCGCCGGCCGCGCTATGTCGGCAGGCCTCCGGCGGCGTCGCCGGCGACCGGGCTGCTGACGCGGCATAATTTCGAGCAGAAGGCGCTGGTCGCCGAGGCGCTTGCCGCGGGCTGACCGGAGGAGAGGCAAGGCGATGGCGATCGAGATCCAGGTGCCGCAGCTCGGCGAGAGCATCAGCGAGGCGACGGTCGCCCGCTGGATGAAGGCGCCGGGCGACGCGGTGGAGGCGGACGAGCCGCTGGTCGAGCTCGAAACCGACAAGGTCACGGTCGAGGTGCCGGCGCCCCGCAGCGGCGTGCTGGAAGAGATCCTGGCCGGCGAGGGCGAGGAAGTGGAGGTCGGCGCCGTGCTCGGCCGTATGGCGGCGGGCGCCGCGCCTGCCAGCGCCGTTCCCGCGCCGAAGGCCGGGGATCCGGCCCCGGCTGCCGCCGACGCCCCGGCGCTTTCGCCGGCGGCGCGCAAGCTGCTGGCCGACAACGCCCTTGCGCCCGAGGCCGTCGCCGGCACCGGCAAGGACGGCCGGATTACGAAGGGCGATGTGCTGGCCCATCTGGAGTCCGCCGCCGCGCCGCCGCCTGTTGCGGCTCCCGCGCCGGCCCCCGCCGCTCCGGCTGCGCCGCGGGCGCCGCGCCCGGACCATCCGCGCGAGGAGCGGGTGCGGATGTCGCGCCTGCGCCGGCGCATCGCCGAGCGGCTCAAGGACGCCCAGAACACCGCCGCCATGCTCACTACCTTCAACGAGGCGGACATGAGCGGCGTGGTGGCGCTCCGCCGGCGCTACCGCGAGGCGTTCGAGACGCGCCACGGCGTGCGGCTCGGCTTCATGTCCTTCTTCGTCAAGGCCTGCATCGGCGCGCTCAAGGAAATCCCCGCAGTCAATGCCGAGATCGACGGCGACGACGTCATCTACAAGAACCACTACGACATCGGCGTGGCCGTCGGCACGGCGCAGGGCCTTGTGGTGCCGGTGCTGAAGGACGCCGACGCCATGAGCTTCGCCGAGGTCGAGCGCAGCATCGCCGATCTGGGCGCCAGGGCGCGGGACGGCAAGCTCTCCATGGACGACCTCACCGGCGGCACCTTCACGATCTCCAATGGCGGGGTTTACGGCTCGCTCATGTCGGCGCCGATCCTCAACCCGCCGCAGTCCGGCATTCTCGGCATGCACAAGATCGAGGACCGCCCGGTCGCCGTGGACGGCAAGGTGGAGATCCGCCCGATGATGTATCTGGCGCTTTCCTATGACCACCGGATCATCGACGGGTCGGAGTCCGTCACCTTCCTGGTGCGCGTCAAGGAAGCGATCGAGAATCCCGAGCGCCTGCTGCTCGACGTCTGAGGAACGGGGAACTCCATGACCGACAGCTTCGATACCGTCGTCATCGGCGGCGGGCCGGGCGGCTATGTGGCGGCGATCCGGGCGGCGCAGCTCGGTATGCGCACCGCCTGCGTCGAGAAGCGGGCGGCGCTCGGCGGCACCTGCCTGAATGTCGGCTGCATACCGTCGAAGGAACTGCTGCACAGCACGCACCTGTTCGAGCAGGCGCAGCACGGTTTCGCCGGGCGCGGCATCGTGGCCCCCGGGGGCGTCGAGGTCGATCTCGCGGCGATGATGGCCGGCAAGGACAAGGTGGTGCGCGACCTTACGAAAGGCATCGGCTTCCTCTTCCGCAAGAACAAGGTGGAGCATGTCGCGGGCACCGGCCGCATCGCCGGGCCGGGCCGCGTCGAGGTCACTCCCGAAGACGGGGAGACCCGCACGCTGGAGGCCCGCAACATAATCGTCGCCACCGGGTCCGAGCCGGCGGGCCTGCCGGGCATCGGGATCGACGAGAAGCGCATCCTCTCCTCCACCGGCGCGCTTGCGCTGGAGGCGGTGCCGGAGCGGCTCGCCGTCATAGGCGGCGGCTATATCGGCCTGGAAATGGCGGTCGTCTGGAGCCGCCTCGGCGCGAAGGTGACGGTGATCGAGTTCCTGGACCGCATCCTTCCCAATATGGACGGCGATGTGGCCAAGGGGATGCACCGCATCCTGAAGAAGAAAGGCTTCGCCTTCATGCTCGGCCACAAGGTGACCGGTGCGACGACGGGCAAGGCAGGCGTGACGCTTTCGGTCGAGAAGCTGGCGTCGGGGGAAGCCTCGACCGTCGAGGCGGACGCGGTGCTGGTGGCGGTCGGGCGGAGGCCTTACACGGGCGGCCTCGGCCTCGAAAGCGTCGGCATCGAGACGGACGCGCAAGGGCGGATCGGGATCGACGAGCACTTCCGCACCGGCGCGGAGGGCGTCTATGCCATCGGCGATGTCGTGCGCGGGCCGATGCTGGCGCACAAGGCCGAGGACGAAGGGGCGGTGTGCGCCGAGATCATCGCCGGCCAGTCCGGCCATATCGACTATGACGCGATTCCGGGCGTGGTCTATACATGGCCGGAGGCGGCGGCCGTCGGCCGGACGGAGGAAGCGCTGAAGGAGGCAGGTGTCGACTACGCCGTCGGGCGCTTCCCGTTCCAGGCGAACAGCCGGGCCCGCTGCAGCGGCGAGACCGAGGGCTTCGTGAAGATTCTGGCCGACAAGCGCACCGACCGGGTGCTCGGCGTTCATATCCTTGGCGCGGACGCGGGCACGATGATCGCCGAAGCGGCGCTGGCGATGGAGTTCGGCGCCTCGGCCGAGGACATCGCGCGAACCTGCCACGCCCACCCGACCCTGAACGAGGCGGTCAAGGAAGCGGCGCTCGCCGTGGACGGCCGCCCGATCCATGTCTGAACGACACCATTTCCCGAAAGGAGGACCACCCGCATGAAGCTCTACACATCCATCGGCCCGAACCCGCATGTCGTGCGCATGTTCATGGCCGAGGCCGGCATCGAGGTGCCCGAGGAGAAGGTCGATATCCTCAAGGGCGTCAACCGGGAAAGCGACTATCTCTCCAAGAACCCGTCCGGCCAGAGCCCCTGCCTGGAGCTCGACGACGGCAGCCATATCGCCGAGATCACGGCGATCTGCGAATATCTGGCGGACCGGCAGGGCGGCTCGCCGCTGATCGGCTCGACGCCGGAGGAGCGGGGCGAGACGCGCATGTGGACGCGCCGGGTCGATCTCAATATCTGCGAGCCGCTCGCCAACGGCTTCCGCTATGGCGAGGGACTGAAAATGTTCCGGAGCCGGATGCGCTGCCTGCCGGAGGCGTCCGACGGCCTGAAGGCCATTGCGCAGGACAAGATCGCCTGGCTGGACGGGCAGATGGACGGCAAGCAGTTCCTCTGCGGCGACCGTATCAGCCTCGCCGACATCCTGCTCTACTGCTTCCTCGCCTTCGGCAAGACGGTCGGCCAGGACATCGCGCCCGAGAACGGGAATGTCACCGCCTGGTTCGAGCGCATGAAGGCGCGCCCCACCTCCGCCTGAGCGGGTTCTGCGCTATTCGGCGGCCGGGGCCGGACGCGGGGGCGCGGTCCTCTCGATCAACGCCTTGAGGGCGGCCATCGCCTCCTCATGGCGTTGTTGCGCTTCTTCGTGGCGTTGTTGCGCTTCTTCGTGGCGCTGGTCGGCGACCCGGCGGTCCTCGTCCATCGCGCGGTTCCGGTCGGAGGAAGCACGGAGCATCATCCACAACCCGCAGCCGATCAGCGCAGCGTGCAGGAACCCGACGCCGACGGTCGCCCAGATCGAGAGTTCCTGCAAGGCCAGGGAGGCCTCCTGGAGAGCCAGCGAGGCCGTTTCGTATTCGGTCATTCCGGGTCGCGCTCCTTCGCCCCGCTTATATACCCGCGCAATCGCCGAAGCCAAGGCCCCCTCGCCCGCGTCGGAATTCGGCAACTCTTTGGTCGGCCGCGGGCAAATTCCGCCGCCCCGTCCGGGTAATCGTCACCCCCGTTCTCACGCAGCCGGGGGACCGCCGTGGAATTGTCCCTGCAGAGCGTCATCGGAGCGCAGACGCTGGCCGCGTTCGAGGCGCCGGCTCCGGTCGCCCGCGGACTGCCCGCTGCGGCCTATATGAGCGAGACGTTTTTCGCGCTGGAGAACGAGCGGATTTTCGCCCGCGCCTGGGTGTTCGCGGGTTTCGCACATGAATTGGCCCGACCGGGCGACGCCGTGCCCGTCACCGTGGCCGGCAGGCCCGTTCTGCTGGTGCGCGGCACAGACGGGGGCATCGGGGCGTTCCACAATGTGTGCCGCCACAGGTGCCTCAAGCTCGTGGACGCGCCCGGCAATGTCGGACGTTCGATCCGCTGTCCCTACCATTCCTGGACCTACGGCCTCGACGGGGCGCTTCGCGCCGCTCCCTATTTCGGCGGGCGCGAGCCGCGCGCCGCTCCGCCCGGGTTCGACCGCGCGCAGCACGGGCTGGTCCCGGTGCGCTCGGCGGTGTGGCATGACTGGATTTTCCTCAATCTGGACGGTTCCGCGCCGCCCTTCGAGGAATTCACCGCCCCGCTCCGGAGCCGGCTCGGCGGGTTCGACCTCTCGCGGGTGCAGCATCTCGCCACCATCGATTTCGGGGAGGTCGCCGCGAACTGGAAGCTCCTGATGGAGAACTTCATCGAGCCCTACCATGTGCAGTTCGTGCATTCCCGGACCACCGACCAGCCCCTGGCGGACCACTACACGGTGAACGAGCCGGGCTGCCTCGGCTGCGCCGTCGATATCTCCCGCGAGGCGAGAACGCCGGATGTCCTCTCCGAGGACTCGCGCTATCTCACGCTGTTTCCGAACTTCGCGTTCGGGCTCTATCTGCCGGACCAGATCGGCGTGCATCTCGATACGCCGCTCGCGCCCGGCCGGACCCTGCAGAGGCGCGCGATCTACAGCCTGGACCCGGCGCCGGACGGCGCCGGACGCGCCGAGCGGCTCGCTGCGCTCTGGCGGGAGGTGCATCGCGAGGACCACGCCATCTGCGAACGGCTGCAGCAGGGGCGCGCCAGCGATGTGGCTGCCGGCGGCGGCGTGCTGTCGCCGGTCTGGGAGGATTCGGTGCGGAACTTCCAGAACCTCGTGATCGAACGCTTGCGGTAGCCCGGACGGTTTCGCCATGCTTCGGCAAGCCGAAGCCGAGGAGCCGCCGCGCATGACCGGAAGCCGCTACCCGAGCCTCCTGGAGCCGTTCGGGCTCCGCCACGTGACCTTCAGGAACCGCCTGATGAGCACCAGCCACGCGCCGGGCTATGTCGAGGACAGGCACCCGAAGCTGCGCTACCAGCTCTATCACGAGGAGAAGGCGAAGGGCGGGCTCGCGCTCACCATGTTCGGCGGGTCGTCCAATATCGCGCCGGACTCGCCCTCCGCGTTCGGCCAGATCTATATCGGCGACGACTCGATCATCCCCGTGCTGCGGGGGTTCTCCGACCGCATCCACAGGCATGGCTGCGCGATCATGTGCCAGATCACCCATATGGGCCACCGAACCTTGTGGGACGTGGAGGACTGGCTGCCGCCCGTGGCGCCCTCGGTCGTGCGCGAGCAGGCGCACCGCTCCTTCCCGAAGGAGATGGACCGGGGCGACATCCGCCGGGTCGTGCGCGCCTTCGGCGACGCCGCCCTGCGCTGCAAGCAGGGCGGGCTGGACGGCGCGGAGCTGCTCGCCTACGGGCACCTGATCCACCAGTTCTGGACGCCGTTGGTCAACCGGCGCACGGACGAATATGGCGGCAGCCTGGAGAACCGCGCGCGGTTCGGCCTCGAAGTGCTGGAGGAGGTCCGGCGCCGGGTGGGAGAGGATTTCCTCGTCGGCCTCCGGATGATCGGCGACGAGCTGAAGGAGGGCGGCCTCACGCGGGAGGATTGCCTCGCGCTCGCGAAACTCCACGCCGACACCGGCTGGTGCGACTTCCTGAATGTCGTCGTCGGCCAGGTCGGCGACGAGCGCGGCCTCTCCAGGTCCATCCCGACCATGGCCGGCCCGCTCGCCCCGTTCGTGCAGGTCGCGGCCGACATGAAGCGGGAAACCGGCCTGCCGGTGTTCCACGCCACCCGGATCGCGGACCTGGCG
>JAJEAZ010000308.1 GCA_022824105.1 Alphaproteobacteria bacterium | reverse complement strand
GCCCGCATGCGCCGCTACCGACGCTTCGTCAACGGCCTCACGACCGGTAACGCACGGCTCGCGGTGGAAACGCGGTCGGCTACTCCTTCGTTCCGCAGGACTTTCACCCGCTACCCCCACACCAGTTAGCCTGGCGCTCGAGATGTTCCGGGTGGCCTCGCGCATGGCCTCGGCGGCGCTCGCAGAGATGCCGAAGGCGCTCTCGTTCGCGCCGACGCGGACACGGAACGCCGCGCCGCGCTGGCGCTCCAGCGTCTCCGGGCCGACGAACGGGATCGTCGACGGCAGGCTTTCGACCAGCGGAGTGAAGCGGGGGGCAGCGATCATGGCCGGTTACTCGCGACAGGACGGGCGCGGCGGCAGCCCGTACGCGTTGACCCACGCCGATATCCGACCGCGCCGGCGCCGGCTCGTCAATAGCGTTGATTGCCTGTCGGGCGTCCCCGCTCAGAGCGCGGCGGCACGAGTGAAGGCGGGGCGGGCGGTCGTACGGTCCCAGTAGGCCTGGATATTGGGCGTGAAGGCTTCCCCGATGCCGATCCGCCCGGCGAAATGCAGCGCCCAGACGATGGCGATGTCGGCAATGGTGAAGCGTCCGGAACAGAGATAGTCGCGGCTCTCCAGCGCCGCCTCAAGCACCCGCAACCGGCCGAGGAACCAGAGCCGGTAATCCTCGACCACCTGCGGCAGACGGCGTTCCTCCGGCTCGAGATCGCGGTAGCGGAACACCAGCGTCTGCGGGAAGGTGAGCGTGGCGTCGCTGCGATGCAGCCAGTCGAGCCAGAGCGGATAGTCAGCCTCGTCGGGGGCGACCCGGAGCGGCGTCGGGCCGTAGCGGTCCACCAGATAGTGGCAGATGGCGCCCGACTCCGTCATCCAGACATCGCCGTCGATCAGGCAGGGCACGGTGCCAAGCGGGTTCACCTGCTTGTAGTCCTTGTGGTGGGCGCGCGGCGGGAACTCCAGCGTCACCAGGTCGTAGTCGAGCCCCATCTCCTCCAGCGTCCACACGCACCGCATCGAGCGCGCCTGCGCGCAGTGATAGAGTTTGATCGCCATTTTCCGTCCTTCCGTCCGCGGTCGGTTCCCGTGGCTCACGGAATAGTCCCCGCCGGGGCCTCTGACCATAGCGCCCTTATAGGGTCGGAATACGCAGTTCGGCCCCGCTTGCAATTGACCAATCTTGATGTACATTTCTATCGACCTCTTGGCGTAGCCCGGCACCGGGAGGCCGGGTACAACATCGGAATGGAATCCATGCCTCCGGCCACCTACAAAATCGCTGAAGCGCGTGCCCGGTTTTCGGAGCTTCTGGCGCGGGCGAAGTCCGGCGAGGAAATCGTCATCGCCAAGGGACGGGAACCCCACGCCCGCATCGTTCCCCCGACCGAGGCAACGGGCCGGGAGGCCGCGCCGTTGAGACACCTTGGATTGCCGGACGACCTCTTTGACGGCCACGATCCGGAGCAGGCCGCAATCGACGCCGGGGAATATAACGATCCCCTTGGCATCTGGCGCGGAACTCCCGATCCCGAGTGAGGCTGTTGCTGGACAGCCATGCCGTCTATTGGTGGCTGACGGGGAGTCCCCGGCTGTCGGCAACTGCCCGCGGCTTGATCCTTGATCGCGCCAATGCCGTGGTCGTGAGCGCAGTCTCGATCTACGAAATCGAACTCAAAGCCGGGCGCCGGCGGGTGAATCTGCCGCCGCAGGAATTGCGGGCTGCGTTGAGGCGCAACGCGGTCGAGGAACTGCCTGTCACCCACGGCCATGCCGAGTATGCGGCCCTGCTCGATTGGGCGCATCGCGATCCATGGGACCGCCTGCTGGCCGCTCAGGCCCTACTTGAGAACTGCGATCTGGTGTCTGTCGACAGGGTATTCGATGCCACGGCCGTCGCCCGGCGCTGGTAAGCGTGAGCCCAAACTGACCTCTATTACATAGCGTGCTTTCTGGAAGGAAAATCGCGAAATGGCAACATACAAGGAGATCCAGAACTGGGTTCGAGAGCACTACGGATGGACACCGAAAACGTGCTGGATTGCGCATTGTAAGGAACTTTACGGCCTTGAGCGGCGCGATGCTCCGAACCGACATGGCAATGCTCGCAAGCACCCGTGCCCGTCCGGGAAGCAGAACTCGATCGGGCGCGCCTTCCGCTATTTCAAGATGCTTTGAAGCCGGGCCGGAAAGAACCCCGCAGCACGCCCGATGGGCATTTCGTTATACCGCTTCCGCATGCTTCAGGCAGCCGCGAGGGGTTCGATGCCGGACAGGTCGAGGGTTTCGCGGGCCCGGGCGAGGTCGCAGGCGCGCTGCAGGTTCATCCAGAACTCCGCGGTATTGCCGAAGAACTTCGAGAGGCGCATCGCGGTGTCCACGCTCACCGAGGTTTCGCCCTTCACGAGACGCTCGATCCGCGTCCGGGGCACGCCCAGGCGTTTTGCGAGCGCGGGCGCGCTCATGCCGAGCGGCTCCAGGTAGAGGAGAGCAAGCACCTCCCCCGGATGAGACGGGTTATTCAACAAGGTCATCCCGGGTCCCTTCAGTGGTAGTCCACGATCTCGACATCTGCCGGCCCCTGCTCGGTCCACACAAAGCAGATGCGCCACTGATTGTTGATACGAACCGAATGCTGGCCGGTTCTATCGCCCTTGAGCCGCTCCAGATGGTTTCCCGGAGGAAACCGGAGATCTTCAAGGACCGTTGCCGCATTCATTGCCGAGAGCATTGCGCGCGTCCGTTTTGCCAGATCCGTCGGAAAGCCCTTACCGTAG
>JAJEAZ010000645.1 GCA_022824105.1 Alphaproteobacteria bacterium | reverse complement strand
GGGTCGAGGCGTTCTTCGACAGGGTTTCCGAAGACCTGACGATCCCGAAGTTCCGCCCGGCGGGCTGAACCCGCGGTGCCGAAACGCTTCTGGCATTATTTCGGCATTGTCGCCGCGGTCGCCGTCTTCGCCGCCGCCGTCTGGGCGCTGACCTGGCAGTTGCGGGACCTGCGCTGGGACGAACTCGGCCGCCAGCTTGAAGCGATTCCGCTGCTGCGGATCCTGGCGGCCGTGGCCGCGACTTTCGCCGCCTATCTGGTGCTGGCGGCCTATGACCACACTGCGTTCCGCTATATCGGGCGGCGCATGGCGTTCGGCCGGGTCGCGTTCGTTTCCTCCATCTCCTACGCCTTCAGCCACAATCTCGGCTTCGGCGCGCTCACCGGCGGCGCGGTCCGCTTCCGCTTCTACACGGACTGGGGCGTTCCTCCCGGCGATGTCGCCCGCGTCGTCCTCTATGCCGGCATCGTCTATTACCTCTGCGCGCTCTCCGTGGGCGGCCTGCTGACGCTCCCCAATGCGGCGGTGCTGGCCGATGCGCTGGAGCTCGACGCCGGCCTCATCCGCACCGTTGCGGCCGTCTGGGTGCTGTCCGGCGCGCTCTATGTCCTGTGGTGCCTCTGCGGCAGGCCGGTCGTGCGCGTGGGCGAGCGCGAGGTGACGCCGCCGAAGATCCGCCACGGCCTCATCCAGTTCTGCGTCGGCATTCTCGAATGGGTGTTCACCAGCGCCGTGCTCTACCTGGTGCTGCCCCCGGATTTCGGCATGTCCTACTGGCATTTCGTGGCCGTCTATGTGCTGGCCTACATGGCCGGCTATATCAGCCATGTGCCGGGCGGCCTCGGCGTGTTCGAGACGGTGCTGCTGGTGCTGATGCCGGAGACCGTCCCGACCCATGTCGTGGCCGCGGGCATCATCACCTACCGGGTCATCTATTTCCTCCTGCCGCTGGCCCTCGCACTCGCCCTCTTCGGCGCCTACGAAGCCTCCCGCGGCCGCTTCTCCCGCAAGGGGTAGTGGCGGCGGGCACCGACCTGGCGAGCAGCCTCGCTGGGGCCTGCGGTATGGAGCGGACGTGGCAACCTTGGCGTCTTGGGATCCTACGGCAACATGGAACGCCATGAATTGCGATGACATGCCAAGCGTGCTGGAGGAGCATCGGCCGGAACCGGAGCGGTGTCTGTCGCAAATCCCCACACTCGCAGCTATGTTCAACCTTGAGATTAGACGTCATAAGAACGACGCGGTACTTCGATGAACAGCTACGACGGAGGCGTCCCTGCATCGACCCGGTCCTGTGCGCCGAAGTTGTTGCTGCACGGCTTCGTCGGGAAGAGCAGTTTTGAAGGTCGGATTCGTTTCCGGGGGAAGATACTGCGCGTATCCTGCGAGTGACTACGCTTGCCGTTGGCGAGACGAGCCATAGTGCTTCTTCGACCGTCGATTCAGGAGGAATGCGGCATGAAGCTCCATTACTGCCCCGAAACCGACAGTCTCTATGTCGAATTCAAGACCGGGCCGGGCATGGAGACGCGCGAGGTATCCGACGGGCTGAATGTCGATCTCGATGCGGACGGCGGCGTGGTGGGCTTGGACATCGACCGTGCGTCGGAGCGTCTCGACCTTTCCACGCTCGAAACCGAAGGGTTGCCGCTTGGCGAAGCGGCCGGAACGCAGCCCGCAAACAGGGACGAAGTGCTGGCGCTGCTACGGACTCACAAGACGGAACTGGCGCGACGTTTCCAAGTCGTCGATCTGGCCCTGTTCGGCTCCATGGCGCGCGGTGCGGCGACCGGAGACAGCGACGTGGACATTCTGGTTCGGTTCGACGGGCCGGCGACTTCGGACCGGTATTTCGGTGCGCAGTTCTATATCGAGGACCTGCTCGGCCGCCCCGTCGATCTGGTGACGGACAAGGCATTGCGCGCCGAGTTCCGCCCCTATGTGGAACGTGACGCGATCTATGTCTGATACGGGCGAACCTTCGCGCGACTGGCGCTTCTACATCGCGGACATGGTAGAGTTCGGCGAGAATGTCCTGTCTTTTACCGACGGCATGGACCGGGATACGTTTATC
Source organism: Alphaproteobacteria bacterium (assembly GCA_022824105.1). Lineage (GTDB taxonomy): Bacteria > Pseudomonadota > Alphaproteobacteria > Bin95 > Bin95 > Bin95. The sequence continues at coordinate 2,732 of JAJEAZ010000645.1, read as the reverse complement.
GATGACGCGCGGACCTATCACGCCGTTGCGCGAAATCTGGAGTTGATCGGCGAAGCGGCGACGCACGTTCCCCCGGCCATCCGGGGCGCATATCCGGAAATCGAATGGCGGCGCATCGTCGGAACCCGGAACCGCTTGGCCCATGGTTATTTGCACATAGACAACAATGTTCTATGGGACATTATCCGGACGGATATCCCACGCCTTTTGCCGCAGTTGCGGCAGCTTCTGGAAGCATCAAAGAGGGAAGGCGGGTAGACGGCGCGCATATCACAGTGAGCCGGAACAGGTGAAAGCCTTCCGCGATACTTGGCGCGATGGCGGTTGCAGGCCGGCCTCGGCCGGACTATCCACTAGCCACTGACCACTAACCACTGGCGGCCGCCCCATGGACCTCAATTTCGCCCCTGAAGACGAAGCCTTTCGCGACGAGTGCCGTTCCTTCCTGGCCGAGACGCTGCCGGGCGACGTGGCGCGCAAGGTCGGGCTCGGCATCCAGCCGACGCTCGACGAGGTGATGGCCTGGCACCGGGCGCTCCATGACAAGGGCTGGATTGCGCCCAACTGGCCCACCGAATGGGGCGGGCCCGGCTGGACGGTGACGCAGAAATATATCTGGGACGAGGAGCAGGCGCTTGCCAACGCGCCGCGCCCGATCCCCTTCGGCCTTTCCATGTGCGGGCCGGTGCTGATGGCGTTCGGCACCGAGGAGCAGAAGCGGGACAACCTGCCGCGCATCCTCTCCGGCGAGCGTATCTACTGCCAGGGCTATTCCGAGCCCGGCGCCGGCTCCGACCTCGCCGCGCTCAAGACCCGCTGCGAGGTGCATGACGACCGCTTCGTCATCAACGGCCAGAAGATCTGGACGACGGCCGCGCACTGGGCGAACTGGATTTTCTGCCTCGTGCGCACCTCCAGCGCCGGCAAGCGGCAGGAAGGCATCTCCTTCATCCTGATCGACATGGCCACGCCCGGCATCGAGGTGAAGCCGCTCATCACCATCGACGGCCTGCACGAGGTCAACGAGGTATTCTTCACCGATGTCGTGGTGCCGCGCGAGAACCTTGTGGGCGAGGTGGACCAGGGCTGGACGATCGCCAAATACCTGCTGGGCCATGAGCGCATGGGCGGCGGCGCGCTCGGCAGCCAGAAGAACGGCCTGCGCTCGCTCAAGGAGATTGCGGCGGACCAGGGGCTGGACCGCGACGGCGCCTTCATGCGCAAGGTGGCGGAGGTCGAGATCGAGCTCCAGACGCTGGAGATGCAGATGCTGCGCATGCTCGCCGCGGTCTCGGCCGACAAGGAGATCGGCGCCGAGTCGTCGATGATCAAGATACGCCGGACCGAAATCCAGCAGCGCCTGTCCGAGCTCAAGATGGAGGCGGCGGCCTACGACGCGGGTCCCTACCAGATCGAGGCCATGGAGCATGGCTGGAACGAGGAGCCGGTCGGCCCCGACTACGCCAACGCGCTCGCCGCGAAATATTTCAACGACCGCAAGCACACGATCTTCGCGGGCTCCAACGAGATCCAGCGCAACATCATCGCGAAGCGGGTGCTGGGCCTTTGACCCGGCCCCTTCCTGCAGGCCTGCCCCAAATCGTCACCCCGGCGCCCGAGCCGGGGTCCATCCCTGACTCGCGCCACCGTCGCAGCCGGTGGAGAACAGGCCCAACCGCTGGGGCCTGCCCCGGACCCCGATCCGGGGCTGCCGCCAGGACCGAAGCTGGACCCCGGATTGACGCCGGTGTCTCGACCCTCTTCCCGTCATGCCCGGACTTGTTCCGGGCATCCATTTCCGCCGCAGCGATGGCTCCGAGGGAGATGCCCGGAACAAGTCCGGGCATGACGAAGGAGGAGAAGGGTATGACGGTTGAAGACACGATTTGTTCGGGGAACTGGAAATAATTGCCGTATGGGGCTTGACCACTGAGCAAGTGTGCTAGAATGAGGGTAGAGGAAGCGGTATTCGCGGGGCCGCTTCTTCCCTTTTCGCGCCGGCGCGAAAAAACACCGGAGAAACGCACGGGCGAAGTGCGTCCCGCGCCCGCCTCGCGCGCGGGCAATCAGGCGCGCGAACCGCGCCGGCGCGGAACGCGCGCCCGGGCCCGGGCGCAGGCGCGCACGCGATACGCGCGAATCAGGGTCCGCGCCCGGCCCGGCCGGCGGGAGCGCGGAGGGAGCGAAACGCAGTGGAGGAAAGGCCGCCGCAACAGCGGAACATGACAAAACATGACATTTCGTGACACTTCCCGGGGGGTCGGCCGGCCATGAGCGATCCCCGGCCCAATCTCGACCTCGAACGGCTGGCGGACCGGCATCGGCGGATGCACCGCATCCGCGCCTTCGAGGAGCAGGCCGTCGCCGCGCTGGAGGAAGGCCTGGTGCTGGGCGCCATCCACCCCTCCATCGGCCAGGAGGCCTGCGCGGTGGGGGCGGTCGGCAGCCTTGCGCGCGAGGACCTGCTGCTCTCCACTCATCGCGGCCACGGCCACACGCTGGAGAAGGGCGCCTCGGCCGCCGCCATGATGCGCGAGCTGTTCGGGCGCGAAGGCGGCAATTGCGGCGGCAAGGGCGGCTCCATGCACATCGCCGACTTCTCGGTCGGGATGCTGGGGGCGAACGGCGTCGTCGGCGCCAACATCAACATCGCCGCCGGCGCGGCCCATGCGGTGCGGCTCAAGGGCGAGCGGCGCATCGTCTGCTGCATCTTCGGCGACGGGGCGGTCAAT
>JAJEAZ010000002.1 GCA_022824105.1 Alphaproteobacteria bacterium | reverse complement strand
ATGGCGGCAATCCGTATCATGGCAGCGCCTTCCCGCTCCGGAGTTCCGCTTCTTGATGGCGAGACGAGGCCCCGCTGTCAATCTCGGCGCGTTGAAACGCCTGTTCTCCGGGCCGCAGACCCCGCCTGCGGCCGGGGACCTCTACCGGGCGGCCGTCGGCGCCGCGCGGCGCCCGGCGGTCATGCTGGCGCTCGGCGTGCCGGACACGCTCGACGGGCGTTTCGAGCTGGTGACCCTGCATGCGGCGCTGTTGCTGCGCCGGGTGCAGCGGGCGCCGGCGCTGGACGGGCTGGGCCAGGGGCTGGTGGACCTGTTCGTCGCCGACATGGACCGGAACCTGCGCGAGATGGGCGCGGGCGACCTTTCGGTCGGAAAAAAGGTGAAGCGGATGGCGTCGGCCTTTTACGGCCGGCTGGACGCCTACAGCGACGGGCTCGACCGCGGCGGCGACCTGGCCGCGGCGGCCGAGCGCAACCTCTACGGCACGCTGGAGGCCGACCCCGTCCGGGCGGAGAAGGCGGCGGCCTATATCCGCGCCGTCGAGGCGGCGCTCACCGCGCAGGAGGACGCCGCGCTCGCCGCCGGCGAGGCGCATTTCCCGGAAGCCGCGCCATGCTGACGCGCCGCATCGCCCGCCCGGAGGCCGAAGAGCGCATCGAGGCGCGCGCAACGCCTGCGGAATGCCGGGAACTGGCGGCGCTGTTCGAGCTGCCGGCGGTGCATTCGGTCGAGGCGGCGCTTGTCGCCCGCCCGTTGCCGAAGGGCGCGCTCGGGCTGGAAGGCAGGGTGGCGGCGCGGCTGGGACGGCTCTGCGTGGTGACGGACGAGCCGTTCGACCAGGACTTCGCCGAGCCGGTCTCGCGCCGCTACCTGCCGGGCCTCGCGGAGGATGAGGAGGACGAGGTGGAAGTCGGGGCGCTCGACGAGGACGGCCCGGAGCCGCTGCCGCCCGACGGCGTCGAGCTCCTGGAGCTGGTCCGCGAGGCACTGGCGCTCGGCCTCGACCCCCACCCCCGCGCCCCGGACGCCGACATCGCCGCGCTCGAATACGACCCGGAGGCGGACGAAGAACCGGCGGGCCCCTTCGCCGCGCTCGCCGGGCTGAGGGAGCGCGACGCATGAGGGCGCGGCAATGCTGACCAAACTCACCGTCCGCAATTTCAAGCGCTTCGCGGAAGTCGAGATCGAGCTCGGCAACCCGGTGGTCTTCGTCGGCCCGAACAATTCCGGCAAGACGACGGCCATGCAGGCGCTCGCGCTCTGGGATGCGGGCCTGAAACAGTGGCTGGCCAAACGCTCCGGCGGTGCCCGCCCGGAGCGGCGGCGGGGCGTGGCGGTCAACCGCCGCGACCTGACGGCCATCCCGGTGCCGAGCGCCAACATGCTGTGGCGCGGATTGCATACCCGCCGGATTCAACGAGGGCAGGACGGAAGCCAGCGCACCGACAATATTCGAATCGACGTCACTGTAGAGGGAGTCAACGACAGCAAGTCTTGGACTTGCGGTTTCGAATTCGACTACGCGAACCAAGAGTCCTTCTATTGCCGCCCGTTGCGTACCGGCGACGGTGGGTGGATGTCGATTCCTCCCGAAGCGGGAAAGACGGACATCGCATTCTTACCGCCGATGTCCGGTCTTGCTGCCGTCGAAACCACATTGCAGCCCGGCGCGATCAATGTGCGTGTCGGCGAGGGACGTACTGCCGAGGTGCTGAGGAATCTGTGTTCCCGTGTGCTTCGAGAACGCCCGGAGGCATGGAAGCGTCTGGTTGCACAGATACAGGAACTATTCGGGGCCTCGCTCGAAGAACCGCGCCATGTGGCGGAAAGAGGTGAAATCGAGATGGCCTACGACGAAGACGGGGTTCGGCTCGACCTCTCTTCCAGCGGGCGGGGACTGCAACAGACATTGTTGATCCTGGCCTATCTCTACGCCAATCCCGGCAATGTTCTGCTGCTGGACGAACCGGACGCGCATCTTGAGATCCTGCGCCAGCGCGAGATTTACCGGTTGCTGTCCGAGACCGCCGAACAGAGCGGCAGCCAGGTCATCGCCGCAAGCCATTCGGAGGTCCTCCTGAACGAGGCCGCCGAACGCGACCTTGTTATCGCCTTCGTTGGCAAGCCCCATCCGATCGGGGGCCAAACGAGTCAACTCAGGAAATCCCTCACCGAGATCGGCTGGGACCAGTACTATCAAGCCGAGCAGAAGGGCTGGGTCCTGTATCTGGAAGGACCGACCGACCTTGCAATCCTGCAGAGCTTTGCCGGGAGACTGGGCCACTCGGATGCGGTCGAGGCGCTGAGGCGGCCGTTTGTCCACTATTGCGGTAACCAGCCGAACAAGGCGTCGAGCCATTTTTACGGTTTGGCTGAGGCGATGCCGGAACTCAAGGGTATGGCGCTGTTCGACAGGCTGGAAACCAGGCAACGCGGCGATGGCGGTCTCCCGGTGACCTCTTGGCGCCGACGGGAAATCGAAAACTATCTTTGCACTCAAGCGACCCTGGAGGCCTGGGCAGCCGTCTCCGCGCCCGAGGGGCAGATAGGGCCGCTGTTCGTCGAGGCGCAGGCGGAAGAGCGGGCGCAAGCGATGCGCGAGGCGATTGCGGAAGTCTCCGCCGCTCTCAGCACACTGCGCAACATCAGCCCCTGGGATGTGGACACGAAAGTCAGCGACGATTTTCTCACGCCGCTGTTCGAGAGTTATTTCCGGAAGCTGAACCTGCCCAACCTCATGCAGAAGAAGAATTTCCACGAACTCGCCGATCATGTTCCCGACGGCGAGATCGACCCTGAAATCCGCGAGAAGCTGAACGCCATTGCGCGCGCGGCGGAAAGCGCCAAGCCGGCATGAAAGCGGAAGAAGTCGTCAGGCGGCTCGGGTTGGAGCCGCATCCGGAAGGGGGGTTCTACCGGGAGACCTACCGGGCGCCGGGCGAGGGGCGCACGGCCGTCACCTCGATCTATTTCCTGCTGGAGGGCGGGCCGTCTCGCTGGCACCGGGTCGATGCGCCGGAAATCTGGGCCTGGCACGCGGGCGCGCCGCTGGTGCTGGAAACGGAGACCCGCCGGGTGACGCTCGGGCCGCTGGAGCAGGGCCACGAGCTTCAGGCGGTGGTGCCGGCGCATGAATGGCAGCGCTGCCGGTCCTTCGGCGCCTGGAGCCTCGCCGGCTGCATCGTCGCGCCGGCCTTCACCTTCGAGGGCTTCGAAATCGCCCCGCCCGGCTGGGAGCCGCCGGCCTCAGGCCTCTGAATCCGTAAGCAGCATGAGGCCGCCGGCGCCGACGACGATCATTGCGATCAGGCCCGCCTTCAGCAGGCTCATCTTCTCGCCGAACAGGACGACGCCCGCCAGCACCACCAGCGCCGTGCCGACGCCGGACCAGATGGCGTAGGCGGCGCCGACCGGGATGACCCTGAGCGCGAGCGCCAGGAAGAAGAAGCACACGCCGTAGGCCAGCATGGAAAGACCGCCGATCCCGACCCGCTCGAAGCCGTGGGAGAGCTTCAGCAGGCCGGTGCCGACGGTCTCTAGCAGGATGGCGAGCGCCAGATACGCCCAGGCCATCCCCCTTGTCCCCCTAACCGCAGGCGGCGACCGCCCGGCGCGCCATCACGCCGACGAGGTGCGCGCGATACTCCGCCGAGGCGTGGATGTCCTCGTTCAAATCGTCGGCGGAGGCGGTCATGCCGTCCAGCGCGGCGGCGGAGAAATTGCCCTCCAGCGCCGCTTCCATCGCCGTTTCGCGGTAGACGCAGGAGGCCGCGCCCGTCACCGCGACGCGCACGCCGCCGGCCGTGCGGGCCACGAACACGCCGACGATGGCGTAGCGCGAGGCCGGGTTCGGGAACTTCATGTAGGCGGCCGCCGCCGGCGCCGGGAAGCGCACGGATGTCACGATCTCGCCTTCCTCCAGCGCGGTCTCGAACATGCCGGTGAAGAAGTCGTCAGCGGCGATCTCGCGCCGGTCGGTGCAGACCGTCGCGCCGAGGCCCACCAGCGCGGCCGGATAGTCGGCGGCCGGGTCGTTGTTGGCGATGGAGCCGCCGATGGTGCCACGGTTGCGGACCTGCGGGTCGCCGATATGGCCGGCAACGTCCGCCAGCGCCGGGATCGCCGCCGCCACCTCGGACGAATTGGCGACGGCGTCGTGGACCGTCATCGCGCCCACGGTGACCGCGCCGCCCTCGACCCGGACGCCCCGGAGTTCCGCGACGCCCGAGAGATCGACCACGTCGGAGGGCTGGGCGAGGCGCTGCTTCAGGGTCGGCAGCAGCGTCATGCCGCCGGCCATCAGCACCGCATCGTCTCCGGCGGCGGCCTTGGCGGCGGCGTCCGCAAGGGAACCCGCCGCGTGATAGGTGAAGTCATGCATGGGAAGGAGACTCCTTGGGCTCAGGCGTTCAACGCCTGCCAGACACGGGCCGGGGTCGCCGGCATGTCGATCCGCGAAACGCCGCGCGAGGCCAGCGCATGGTGCACGGCGTTCATCACGGCTGCCGGGGCGGCAATCGCGCCGGCCTCGCCGCAGCCCTTGACGCCCAGCGGGTTGTGCGGGCAGGGCGTGGTGCGGGTCGAGACGGTGAAGGACGGCACGTCGTCGGCGCGCGGCATGGTGTAGTCCATGTAGGAGCCGGTCGCGAGCTGGCCGTCATCGCCATAGACGCAGCCTTCCAGCAGCGCCTGGCCGACGCCCTGGACGATGCCGCCATGCACCTGACCCTCGACGATCATCGGGTTGATGACATTGCCGAAATCGTCGGATGCCGCGAAATTCACGATCTCCACCGCGCCGGTGTCGGGGTCGATCTCGACCTCGCACACGTGGCAGCCGGCGGGGAAGGTGAAATTGGCCGGGTCGTAATAGGCGGTCTCGTCCAGCCCCGGCTCCAGCTCCTCGATGGGATAGTTGTGCGGCACATAGGCGGTGAGCGCCACGTCGCCGAAGCCGACCGACTTGTCGGTGCCGGCCACGGTGAACTGGCCGTCCGCGAACTCGATGTCGGCCTCCGACGCCTCCATCAGGTGCGCGGCGATGCGCTTGGCCTTGGTCTCCACCTTGTCGAGCGCGCGGGAGAGCGCCGAGCCGCCGACGGCGAGCGAGCGCGACCCGTATGTGCCCATGCCGAAGGGGATCTTCGAGGTGTCCCCGTGCACGACCTCGACCGCGTCGATATCGACGCCGAGCCTCTCCGCGATGATCTGCGCGAAGGTCGTCTCGTGGCCCTGGCCGTGGCTGTGGGTGCCGGTGAAGAAGGTGACCGACCCCGTCGGATGCACCCGCACCTCGCCGCACTCATAGAGCCCGGCGCGGGCCCCGAGCGAGCCCACCACCGCCGAGGGCGCGATGCCGCAAGCCTCGATATAGGCCGAGAGGCCGATGCCGCGCAGCTTGCCGCGCGATTCCGCCTCCGCCCGCCGGGCCGCGAACCCGTTATAGTCGGCGTCGGCCAGCGCGGCCGCGAGCGTGCCCTCATAGTCGCCGCTGTCATAGACCAGCGCGACCGGCGTCTGGTAGGGGAAGGCGTCCGACGGCACGAAGTTGCGCCGGCGAAGCTCCGCCGGGTCGATGCCCATCTCGTGCGCCGCGGTCTCGACGATCCGCTCGACGACGAAAGTCGCCTCCGGCCGCCCGGCGCCGCGATAGGCGTCCACCGGCACGGTGTGGGTGAACACCGCCTGCACCCCGCACCAGATCTTCGGCGTGGTGTACTGGCCAGCGAGCAGCGTCGCGTAGAGATAGGTGGGCACGCAGGGCGCGAAGGTGGAGAGGTAGGCGCCCATATTGGCCTTCGTGTCCACCTTGAGGCCGAGGAACCGCCCGTCCGCATCCAGCGCGAGTTCCGCGACCGTCACATGGTCGCGGCCATGCGCGTCGGTGACGAAGCTCTCGGCGCGCTCGGCGGTCCATTTGATCGGCCGCGCGACCTTGCCGGCCGCCCAGGTCAGGATCGCCTCTTCGGCATAGTGGAAGATCTTGGAGCCGAAGCCGCCGCCCACGTCCGGCGCGACGACCCTGAGCCGGTGCTCCGGAAGCTGAAGCACGAAGGCGCCCATCAGCAGGCGGATGACATGCGGGTTCTGGCTGGTTGTGTAGAGCGTGTATTCGCGCGTCGCCCGGTCATATTCCGCGACCGCCGCGCGCGGCTCCATGGCGTTCGGCACGAGGCGGTTGTTCACCAGCTCGATGCGGGTGACGTGGTGCGCGCCGGCGAAGGCGCCGTCCACATCGGCCTTGTCGCCGAGCTCCCAGTCGTAGCAGAGGTTTCCGGGCGCCTCGTCATGCACCTGCGGCGCGCCCGCGGCCAGCGCGGCGTCGATGGAGGCGGCGGCCGGCAGCGCCTCATAGTCGACCGCGACCGCCTCGGCCGCGTCGCGTGCCTCGGCTGCGCTGTTGGCAATGACCACGGCCAGCTGGTCGCCGACATGGCGGACGCGGTCCGCCGCCAGCGGCGGGTGCGGCGGCTCGACCATCGGGCCGTCCTTGCCCGTCACCTGCCAGCCGCAGGGCAGGCCGCCCAGCCCGTCCGCGGCATAGTCCGCGCCGGTCAGTATCTTCACGACGCCCGGCATGGCGGCCGCGGCGCCCGTGTCCACCGACGCGATGCGCGCATGGGCATGGGGGCTGCGCACGAACACGGCGTAAGTCTGGCCCGGGCGGTCGATATCGTCGGTATAGGCGCCCTGGCCCGTGATGAAGCGGTAGTCTTCCTTGCGCTTTACGGATGCGCCGATCCCGTCCTTCGGCATGGGTCAGCCTCCCTGGCCTGCGGCCATGGCGCGAGCGCCGGCCATGATCGACTTGACGATGTTGTGGTAGCCGGTGCAGCGGCAGATATTGCCTTCCAGCCAGTCGCGCACTTCCTGCTCGCTGGGCGCGCTGTTGCGGTTCGCGAGATCGAGCGCGCTCATGATCATGCCGGGCGTGCAGAAGCCGCATTGCAGGCCGTGATTGTCGCGGAACGCTTCCTGCATCGGGTGCAGGGTATCGCCGTCGGCAAGGCCCTCGATGGTCGTGACATCGGCGCCCTCGCACTGCACCGCCAGCATGGTGCAGCTCTTCGCCGAAACGCCGTCCACATGGACCACGCAGGCGCCGCACTGGCTGGTGTCGCAGCCGACATGCGTGCCGGTCAGGCGCAGGGTCTCGCGCAGGAATTGCACCAGCAGCGTGCGCGCCTCGACTTCGCCGGAGACGGCCTCGCCATTCACGTTCATGTTGACGGTGGGCATGGGAACGCTTCCTCCTGGAGTTCCTGGGCGGGAGTGTTGTCCCGACATGGCGGCCGGGTCAAGCAGCATTAGCGCGCACTGCCGGCCCCGCATTCAGGCTTTGATTTCCTCCGCTCTCCCGGATAAGCCGGCAGGCGCCATGGGACGGCTTCCTGCAAGGGTCTTCGGCGCGGCGCTCGCGCTCGCCGCGGCGGCCGCGATGCCGGCGGGCCGGGCCGCTGACAGCGACCGGGAGGCGGTCCGCTGGCTGCGTCTTGCCGTCGAGCGGCTGTGCCCGCAGCCTGCGCTGTCCGGCCTCGATGCGCAGGACGCCCTGCCCGGAAGCTGGCTGCTGGACGAGACCCGCCGGCCCGATGACGGGGCCCCCCGGCGTATCATCGTGCGCCTGCTGCTGCCGGGGGCGGACGAGCTCACCGTCGAGCGGCGGCAGTCCGGCGGCAGGCTGCGCCGGTTCCTGGTTTCCTACGCCGCGCATGACGGGCAAGGCGCGCAGCCGTCCGTTCAGGCCATAGCGGACGGCGGATGCACGATCCGGTCGGGCAGGGCGATCCGGGCGGAGGGCGGCGGCTGGCGGTATCTCGACCAGCTCGAAGGCGATCTCCGGACGCTGAAATGGACCGAGACCCTGCAGGCCCCGTGGCCGGAGGGAGCGGATCCCGGCGGCGTCCGGGTCGCCCTCGTGGACTCGGGGCTGGCCTACGACCTGCCGCTGTTCCGCCACCGGCTGGCCCGCGACGGCGGGGGCAGGCCGCTCGGCTACGACTATTGGGACCTCGATCCCTGGCCCTATGACGGGGATATGTCGCGCGGCCCCTTCCTGCCGATCCGGCACGGCACCGCGGTCGCGTCGGTGCTCGCGCGGGAGGCGCCGGACGCCGCGCTCATCCCGTTCCGCTATCCGCGCCCGGACATGAGCCGGATGGGCGAACTGGTGCGCCGCGCGGCCGAGGCGGGCGCCCGCATCCTCGCCATGCCGCTCGGCAGCCGCAATCCGGAGGACTGGCGCGGGTTCGAGCGCGCACTCGCCGGCCGCGACATGCTGGCCGTGGTCTCGGCCGGAAATGACGGCCGCGACATCGACAGGGACCCGGTCTATCCGGCCGCGTCCGCGCTCGAAAACATCCTCGTCGTCACGTCGGCGGACGGCTTCGGACGCCTCGCCCGGGGGTCGAACCGGGGCCGGGAGAGCGTGGATGTCATGCTGCCGGCGGAGAATGTGGAGATCGTCGATTTTCGCGGCGCTTCGGGAACCGCCTCCGGCTCCAGCTACGCGGTGCCGCGCCTCGCCGCCCTTGCCGCCCGGCTGCTGGCGCGCGAACCGGGCTTGAGCGCGGCCCGGCTCAAGGCCCGCATCCTGGCCCGCGCAACGCCGTCCCCCTATGAGCGCGAAGGCGTGGTCGCCGCCGGCTGGATTCCCGACCCGCTCTCCGACTGAGCCTGCCGGGTTCGCACATCCGGTTCGGGCGGTTCCGCAACGCACGCCCTCCAACCGTCGCCCCGGCCCTCGGTTCCACCGGCATTCCGTGAAAAATCTCCGGCACTTTCATTTTTTGTTCCCGGAGGGGCTTGACATTTGGCGGTATGGTGTAGAATGAAAGTAGAGAGAGGCGGCTTCCGGGGCCGCCTTTCGGCGTTTCTGCAGAAAGCGACCGGCTGGGGGCCGCGAAAAAACCCCCGGCGTGAGCAAGCGCGAGAGGTGCGTGCGCCGTCTCGCGCGCGCAATCAGGCGCGCGAACCGCGCCGGCGCCGACACCCGCCCGCCCGCACACGCGAAACGCGCGCAAAACAGGGACCCGTCCCGCCCTTTGCCTGGAAGGAGGCAGCGATGACCGCAACCGACCCTCGCCCCCAACTGGCGACGATGCTGGCCGCAAGGTTCACGCCCGCCGCCCCGGATCGGGGGAGCCTGTCCCCGCGAAGGCGGGGAGGGCAGGCCCCGGCGGCTGAGATTGTTCTCCACCGGCTGCGGTGGCGTCGGGAGCCATGGTCGGACCCCAGCTCGGAGGCCGGGGCGACGGTCGGGGCGTGGACCCCTGCGTGGATGTCATGAATTGTCATGTTTTTGTCGTCACCGCCCTCTCGCGGCCGGTGATTCGCGCGCCTCTTGCGCTTCCCCCCTCCGTCATGCCCGGACTTGTTCCGGGCATCTCCATCGGGGCCATTGCGGCGGCGGAAATGGATGCCCGGAACAAGTCCGGGCATGACGGAGGGGGAAGCGCAAGAGGTGCGAATCTCCGGTCGCAAGCCGGAGCAAGATGTGTGCAGGCGGCTGCCGCGCAGGGGCGGGCAGAGGCCGGGCGACGACAAAAGGCGTCAACCGGACAGGGCGCACGGCCCGGTCAGGGCCAGAGGGCGCCGAGGGGGAAGGTCACGGCCTCGAAGGGCGGGAGGGACACCGGCTCGTCCCCGCGCGCCGCGCCGGCCGGCGTCCACTCGCCGTCTCCGAGCGCGAACGCCTCCAGGGTCCGGGCGGACGGATCGACGAACCAGAGATGGCAGACGCCCTCCCGCGCATAGACCGGGCGTTTCTCCTCAAGGTCGAATTTCCGCGTCGAGGGGGAGAGGCCCTCGCACACCCAATCGGGCGCGAGCGTGAAATAGGCCTCGTCCGGCGGCTCCGGCAGACGCTCCCGGCGCCAGCCGCCGAGGTCCGGCACAAGAACATCATCGCCGAAATGAAGTTCCGGTTCATCGACGATCCACCAGCCGCCCGGCCCGCCCCGGCCCCACTGGAAAGGAGTGCCGATGGCCATGCCGAGCGAGGATCCGGCGATGGCATGGCGAACGGCCGGCCTCGGGTGGGTGTGCAGCGCACCCCGGACGATCTCTGCCACCATATGCGGTGGGGCGTTCAGCACGTCCCGGTAGGTCGCCCTGCGGACCGGGGGCTGCCGCCGCAAGGCCGACTTCGCCTTCATGCCGACCGTTCAGACGACTGAGTCGAGCCATTGCTTGAGGGCGCTCTTGGGCATGGCGCCGACGCGCTGGGCGACCATCTCGCCGTCGCGGAAGACCATGAGGGTCGGGATGCCGCGCACGCCGAGTTCGCCGGGCGTCTTCGGGTTGTCGTCGATATCGAGCTTCACGACGTCGAGCCGCGCTTCCATCTCGCTTGCGATGTCCTCAAGGAAGGGCGCGATCTGCTTGCAGGGGCCGCACCATTCGGCCCAGAAATCGACCACGACGGGCTTGTCCGCCTGCCTGACATCCTCATCGAAACTTGCATCCGTCGTGTGCCGGG
>JAJEAZ010000193.1 GCA_022824105.1 Alphaproteobacteria bacterium | reverse complement strand
TCGGGAGGGCGTGAAGGCCATGCGGGTTCTGGTGGTGGGCGGCGGCGGGCGCGAACACGCGCTCGCCTGGACGATTGCGGCCTCGCCGCTGGTGGAACGGCTCTGGTGCGCGCCGGGCAATCCCGGCATCGCCGCCGAGGCGGACTGCGTGGCGGTCGCCGCCGAGGATGTCGAGGGCCTGGCGGCGCTCGCCCGGCAGGAGCGCATGGACCTTGTCGTCGTCGGGCCGGAAGCGCCGCTGGCGGCCGGGCTGGCGGACCGTCTCCGGCAGGACGGTATCGCGGTGTTCGGGCCGGACAAGGCGGCGGCGCGGCTCGAAAGCTCCAAGGCGTTCATGAAGGACCTCGCGCGCCGCGCCGGCATTCCGACCGCCGGCTTCGCCGTGTTCGACGATGCCGGCGCCGCCCTTGCCCATATCCGGGAGCGCGGCGCGCCGGTCGTGGTGAAGGCGGACGGCCTCGCCGCCGGCAAGGGCGTCACCGTCGCCGCGACGGTGGAGGAAGCCGAAGCCGCCGTGAGCGCGGCGATGGTCGAGCGCGCCTTCGGCGAGGCGGGCGCGACGGTCGTGATCGAGGACCGCCTCGCGGGCGAGGAGGTGAGCGCCTTCGCGCTGGCGGACGGCGAGCGGGTGCTGATGCTGGAGACGGCGCAGGACTACAAGCGCGCCGGCGAGGGCGACACCGGCCCCAATACCGGCGGCATGGGCAGCCACTCGCCCGCGCCGCCGGTCACGCCGGAGCTGGCGGCCAGAATCGAGAACGAAATCTTCCTGCCGGCCGTCCGGCAGATGGCGGCCGACGGCATGCCCTATCGCGGCGTGCTGTTCGCCGGGCTGATGATCGAGGACGGGAACCCGAAGCTGCTGGAGTTCAATGTCCGCTTCGGCGATCCGGAGACGCAGGCGCTGATGCTGCGCCTGCGCTCGGACCTGCTGCCGGCGCTGGTCGCGGCGGCCGAGGGCGACCTCTCGCATGTCGATCTCCGCTGGTCGGACGAGGCGTCGGTCTGCGTCGTCATGGCGAACCGCGGCTATCCGGGGCCGTATGAGCGAGGCGGCGAAATCGCGGGCCTCGACCGGCTGCCGGACGGCGTGACCGTTTTCCATGCCGGCACGGCGGCGGGCGAAGGCGGGCGCGTTCTGGCGGCCGGCGGCCGGGTGCTGGGCGTCGGCGCGGCCGGCGCGACCCGCGGCGAGGCGCGGGCGCTGGCCTATCGCGGCGTCGATGCGATAGACTGGCCGGGCGCATTCTGCCGCCGGGACATCGCGCAAACCGGCGCATAAGCGGGAGGAAGGCCGATGACGGCGCTCGAACCCATCACCGGTCCGTCGGTCTGGCACGGCGGCGCGCTCATGCAGCGCGACGACTGGATCGTGGCGCTCGACGCCGACGAAATCGCCGAACTGGAGGCGGCGGCGACGGCCGCGCTCGACCGCGACCTGACCGCGCTCACCCGCGACGACCTGCCGCTCCCCCGCCTCGACGCGCGTCTCAAGGAGATGCGCGACGCGGTGGTCGAGGGCTCCGGCTTCGCGCTCATGCGCGGCCTGCCCGTGGACCGCTGGCCGCGCGAGGTCGCCGCGCGCGCCTTCTGGGCCATCGGGTCGCGCATTGGAATGCCCGTCTGCCAGAACCCTCTCGGCCACCTGCTCGGCCATGTGAAGGACCTCGGCATCGACGCCTGGGCGCCCAACAAGCGCGGCTACCAGTCCTCGGCCGAGCTGCCCTTCCACACCGATATCGGCGCGGAGATCGTCGGCCTGTTCTGCCTCGTCCCGGCGCGGACGGGCGGCCTCTCCAGCATCGTCAGCGCGGGCGCGGTCTGGAACCGCATCCTCGAACGCCGGCCGGACCTCGCGAAAGTGCTGGCCGAGCCCTTCCTGATCGACCGCCGCGGCGAGGAGGTCGAGGGCCAGCTTCCCTGGTACGAGATGCCGGTCTTCATGCAGGCGGCCGACGGTCGCATGACGGTCAACCTGGTGCGCCGGTTCATCGACTCCTGCACGCGGCACGATGGTGCGCCCAACCTAACGCGGGCACAGGTCGAGGCCCTCGACCTGCTGGAGCTGACCGCTGCCGAACGGGACCTCCGCCTCGACATGGATTTCCAGCCCGGCGACATCCAGTGGATCGACAATCTTGCGGTCCTGCACACGCGCACGGCCTATGAGGAACTGCCGGGCCGCAAGCGCCACCTCTACCGGATCTGGCTCGCCGTGCCGGACGGGCGCGCCGTGCCGGAGCCGTTCTTCCACCGCCACGGCCGCGACCCGGCGACCGGTCGGCCGCTGGGTCTCCAGCTTCCCGCGAATGTCAGGCCGACCGCGCCGCTGGATGCGCTCGAAGCGGCGGCCTGACCGCGTCCCCTACGCCTTCGCCTCGACGCCGAGGATCGAGCCCGTCACCGCACGCGGGTCGCGCTCCGGCCAGCGGCCGGCATCGACCTGGGCGAAGAAGTCCCCGCAGATGCGGTTGAACTGGTCGGGGTCCTCGATATTGATCGTATGCCCGCAATTGACCATGACCGAGAGCGCCGCCGAGGGAATGGTCTGCTTCATCAGCACGCCGGGCAGCAGGCAGGGCCAGTCCTCGTCGCCGGTCAGCACCAGGGTCGGCACCCGGAGCGCCGCCATCTCGTCGGTCAGGTCGTAGAGCGACGGCCGCCGCGCCTGGAGGCCGCGCATGGTGGCGGCCGCGCCCGCCTGCGAA
>JAJEAZ010000331.1 GCA_022824105.1 Alphaproteobacteria bacterium | reverse complement strand
TCGCCCTTGGGGTAGTGGTCCCAGACCTCGAACGGGTCCTGGCCGCGCAGCACCTCGCTCACCGCATTGTCGCCGGTTTCCGCCAGCAGGCGGGCGGCCTCGCGCACCTCGCGGCCGGCGGCGGCCATGCGCTCCAGCCGCTTCCGGCCCAGTCCGGACAAATCCACCATACCGCCTCCCTTCGCCTCCGCGTCGATATGGGGAGCAGGAGACGCGCCGGTCAAGCACTCCCGGCGCGCGCCCGGAACCAGCCTTCCACGATCCCTTCCGGGGCAAGCCCGGCGAAGCGCCTCGGCAGAAGGGGGAGGTAGAGTTGGCGCCAGCGCTCCCCGGCGGCCTCGGGGTCCTCGTTGAAGCTGCGGCGCTCGTTGAGCGTCCGGCGGACCTCGGCGCGGCGGGACGCTTCCTCCGGCGGCAGAATGCGGGGACAACCGTCGCTCAGGGCGCCTTCGACCCTCTCCGCCACCGCCCGGCAAGCAGCATCGGCCTCCCTGTTGCGGAAGCCGCGAAGCTCGTCGATTTCGTATCCATCGACCCGGATGCCGCCCTTGTCGAGGCTCTGCAGGGCCGCGAGGCTGAGCGTGGCCCGCGAACCGTCGGCCGCCCGGATCGAAAAGAGGGCGAGGCGCCCCATGGCCGACCCGTGAATGTAGGATTCGGCGTAGCGCAGGCAGTTCTGCATGTCCCTGCCTTCCGCGCGCACCGCATCCGGACTCGCCAGAAAGCGCGCTTCGGCGGGTTCGGCCCCGCCGATCCAGCCAGGCGGGTCCGGCCACTCCGAGCCGATCTCCGCGCGTTCGAGAATACCGACGCGGTGGATGCAGCGGGCCGCCGCCCCCGCTGCAAGCGCAGCCAGCTGCTTTCCGGTCAGTTCGGGCCGACCGGCGCCTTCGAGCAAGGCGATCAGCGCGAGAATCCCGCAATCGACCGGGTCCGGGTCCTCCGGGCCGTCCGGACGGTCCGCCGTTCCGATATGGCGGGCGGCGAAGCCGGCGAGGCAATCGACCGAGATCGCAGCGAGCCCTTCGGCCAGTTGGGCCGGGTCGCCGCCGCCCGGGTCCTGGCGGCTCCAGGCGAAGCTGCGGAATGCCAGCACCCCGCCCTCGTGGCGCGCCTGCGCGCCGCCCCCCATCTCGCCTGCGCGGAGGATGGATTGCGCGGCAAACTCCAGCTGCCTGCGCGTTCTTGCGCTGCCGCGGACGACATGCGCCAGCAGTTCGCCGCGGTCGCGGGCATTCGCTTCCAGCAGGATGGCGCGGAACCGTGTATCCCGCTCCCCGCCATAACGTCCGAGCACATGCAGCAGGCCGGGGTCGGCGCGGTATTTCGGCATCCGCCGCGCCAGATAGCGCGCCTTCGGGCATTCCTCGAGCCGCCGGCAGCAGAGCAGGCGCTCGGCCACGGCGCGGGCGCTGGCCCGGTTCCTGTCGATGCGGCCGAGCAGACGTTCGCCATCCCCGCTTTCCAGAGCGGCAGCGAAGGCCCAGGGATAGTGCTGGAGGAACCAGCGCCGGTCCCTGCCCCCGGCGCGGCCCTGCGAGAGGAGCGCCAGCCCTTCCGCGGTCATGCCGGCCCTGACCGCCTGCCGTCCCAGCCTGTTCCGGCATTCGTCCACGAACCCGTTCCAGACCGCCAGCGCTTCGCCTTCCGCCGCGGCCGGGTCTTCGGCCATCCGCCCGAGGGCAAGGGCGCTCTCCGGAACCTTGCCGAGGACCCGTTCCAGGCATTCGAGCAGATGTTCCGCCTCCGCCGCCAGCCGCCGCCGGCGCCGTTTGGAGGGCCGGCGGCGGCGCAGGGCATAGCGCCGCAAACGCTTGGCCCGGAACGGCTTCGTGGTCAGCGCGTCCGCAATATGGATATTCGCCGCAAACGGCCCGGAAACGACGCACAGGCTGCGGGCGGACCCCTTGCGCCCGTCATCCAGCAACCAGGACGGCAGCACCCGGACGCGGTCGCCGCCGACCGGGTGGCACGATGCCGAATGGCGGCGAACGGTCCGGTCCCCGACCGTCTCCGCCAGCTTCAGGGGATCGAAGCCGGGCGGCGCCCCGTCCAGGACTTCCAGCCCGCTGTCCACACCGACCAGCAGTTCCAAGGTCCAGCTGTCCATTTCGGACATCGGCGAACCGGCCGCCTCCCGGGCCTGCCGATAAACCATCGCCAGGGACGGGTCGAACGCGGGCCCCGCACCGGACATGAGCCACCTCGTTTCCTGCCGCCCGCCGGAGAGACGGGCGGTCCACCGGGTTTCCCCGGTTCATTATGACACTGGCGGGGCGATTCGCCTGCGGATTTGTTGCGCCGGGCTGCGCCGCTATAGTGCGGCGGCCTGAGAAAATCACCGCCTGAAGGAGCCGTTCATGCGCCTCGAAAACAAGGTCGCCATCGTCACCGGAGCCGGACAGGGGATCGGCAAGGCCATTGCCGCCCGGTTCGTGCGCGAGGGCGCGAAGGTGCTGCTCTCCGACATAGACGGCGGCAAGGCGGAAGCCGCCGCGCGCGCCATCTCGAACGAGGCTGCGGTGGCCTCGGCGACCGCATGCGACGTGACCCGCTCCGGCGAGCTCAAGGACCTGGTGGCGCTCGCCGTCGAGCGCTACGGGCGGCTCGACATCGCGGTCGCCAATGCCGGCATCGGCATCGAGGCGGATTTCCTCGAACTGGAGGAGGCCGATTTCGACCGGGTGATGCGCGTCAATGTCAACGGCGTCATGCTGACGGCCCAGGCCGCCGCGCGCCGGATGGCGGCGCAGGGCGGCGGCGGGTCCATCGTCACCATCGGCTCCATCGCCGGCAAGCGCGTCATCCCGACCCAGATTCCCTATTGCACCAGCAAGGCTGCGGTGAACCATATGACGGCCGGCATGGCGCTCGCGCTCATCGACAAGGGCATCCGCGTCAACGCCATCGGCCCCGGCTCCACCAACACGGAACTCATGCGCGAGATGGTGTTCTCCTCGCCGGAGTCGCGCCGCACGGTGCTGTCGCGCACGCCTATCGGGCGCCCGGCCGAGCCCGACGAGATCGCCTCCGTCGCGCTCTTCCTCGCAAGCGACGAATCCTCCTACGTCACCGGGCAGGTGATCTACGCCGAGGGCGGGCGCCTGCCGCTGATGTACACCGTCCCCGTGGACGAGGAGGCGGTGCGATGATCGTCCCGAAGGGCCTGCTGGACGGCCATGTCGCTGTCGTCACCGGCGGCGGCTCCGGCATCGGGCGCGGCACGGCGCATGTGCTGGCGGAAGCGGGCGCGCAGGTCGCGGTCGTGGATATGGACGGCGCGAAGGCCGACGCGGTCGCCGGCGAGATCGGCGCTGCGGCGCGGGCCTACCCGGTGGATGTCACCGATGCTGACGCCTGCCAGGCGCTCGCCGGCAGGGTGCATGTCGAGATCGGCCCCGCCTCGATCCTGTTCAACAATGCCGGCATCGTGCGCCGGGCGGGGCTTTCCTCCAACACCGCGCGGCAGGACTGGGAGGACACCATCGCGGTCAATGTGAACGCGCTGTTCTACATGACCCACGCCTTCCTGGAGCAGCTGAAGGAAACCAAGGGCCGGATCGTCAACACCGGCTCGATCCAGTCCCATGTCCACACGCCCAACTCGGTCGTCTATACGACCTCCAAGGGCGCGGTGAAGAATTTCACCGTGGGGCTGGCGGCGGAACTCGGGTCGTTCGGCATCCGCGTGAATGCGGTCGCGCCCGGGCTCATCTTCACGCCGATCAACGAGGACGGCATCCAGAAGAAGCCGGAAGCGCTGGAGCGGATGATGCGCCACATTCCGATGGGCCGCCACGGCACGCCGGAGGACATTGCCGGCCCCGTGCTCTTCCTGGTCTCGGACCTTGCCCAGTATGTCACCGGCGTCACCCTGGCCGCCGATGGCGGCTACCTCACCGTCTGAGCGCCCAGCGAGAAAGGACCGGCCATGACCGTCAAGGCCGCCATCGTCTTCAAGCGCAAGCCCGGCATGGACCTGGAGGCGTTCCGGTCCTACTGGCTGAACGAACATCCCAAGGCCGTGCTGAAAATGCCGGGCCTGGTGCGCTACTGCCAGAACCACCCGCTGCCCGGCGGCTACGCCAAGGGCGAGCTCGCCTGTGACGGCGTGGCCGAGACCTGGTGGGAAGACATGGAGACGCTCCGGCGCAACGCCGCGCTGCCGGAGTTCCAGGCGCTCTGCGAGGACGAGGCGCGCTTCATCGACCGCGACAGCATGGCGACGCTGCTGGTCGAGGAGCATGTGATCGTGGACGGCGAGCGGCCCGCGGACGGCGTCAAGAACATCGAGCTCATCCGGCGCAAGCCCGGCATGGAGGTCGGCGCCTTCCAGGAATACTGGCGCGGCACGCACGGCCCCATCGCCGCCGGGATCACGCAGATACGCCGCTATGTGCAGAACCATGTCCGCCCCGGCGCCTATCGCGACGGCAGGCAGCCGGCGCTGGACGGCCTCGCCATCACCTGGTTCGACGACACCGACGCCATGCGTGCGTCGGCCGCCTCGCAAGCCTATGCAGAGACCCGCGCCGACGAGGCTAATTTCCTCGACGAATCCCGCCTCGCCTTCGTCGTGACGAAGGAGCACGTCATCAAGGGGTGAGCGACCCCGGCCGCCGACGACGGGGCGGGGCGCCTCCTACCGGTCGGCAAGCGACGAGCCGCGCCAGTCGGGGTCGGGCTCGGCGGGCTCCGGAGCGAGGCCGGCGGTCCTGATCGCCTCGACGGCGCAATATTCGTCCTTCTCCGAAGTGTCGCCGCTGACGCCGACGGCCCCGATGGTGACCCCCTCGCCCGTCTGGACCAGCACGCCGCCCGGCACCGGGACGAAGCGTCCGTCCGACGCCGCGGCGAGCGCGGCCTGGAAGGCCGGGCGGGCGGCCAGGCGGTCCCGGATGAGCCGGCTGGAGATGCCCATGCCGAGCGCGCCCCAGGCCTTGCCGAAGGCGATATCGAAGCGCAGCAGGCCGGAGCCGTCTTCCGACTGCATGGCGACCGGCTTGCCGCCCGCATCGAGCGCAACGACGGTGAGCGGCAACATCCCTTCCGCCCGCCCGAGCCTGAGCGCCTCCGTCACGATGGCATTGGCCTCAGCCAGCGAAAGACTCGTTTGCAGGCGCATGGCGGCCTCCCTTCCTTGCTTGCCGGGTCCGGCTGCTACCCCGCCCCGCCGCCGGCCGCAATGCCCGTTGCGCCGCCTGCCCGCTATCCCGTAGCATCCACGCTGAGATTGCGGCACTGAGGGAGGCTCTCATGCCGGATATGCCGAGCTGGCACATCGTGGGCGACTGGTTCGACAATTGCAGCTGCGCCGTCGCCTGTCCCTGCACCTTCGCGCAGGCGCCGGACAACAATTTCTGCGAGTCGGTGCTCTTCTGGCACGTCAAACGCGGGCATTACGGAGACACGGTCCTCGACGACCTCGCCTTCGTGCGGGTCGGCCGCTGGGAAGGCGACCTGTGGGCGGGCAAGGCCGAGGGCGAGGCAGGGCTCTTCATCGACGACCGCGCGGACGACGCCCAGGCCGAGGCCCTGACGGCGATCATCGGCGGGCGGGCCGGCGGCTTCCCCGGCAAGGTGGCCGCCCTCTTCACCGAGGGCCGCAAGCTGCGCGGGGTCGAGCGGGCGGCAATTTCCTTCGAGATCACGCCCGACCAGTCGCGCTGGGGCGTCGATGTCGCGGGCAAGGTCACAGCATGGGCCGAGGCGCTCACCGGCCCAACCAGCAATCCCGGCGAATATCCGCGCCTCGCCAATGCGCCGGGCTCGGAAACCGGGCCGGGTCCGCAGCTCGTCACCTGGGGGAAGGCGACCGTGTGCAAGGTCAACGCCTTCGGCTTCGAATTCTCCTGGGACGTCAACTCGGCCAAGCACATCCCGTTCGACTGGACCGGGCCGTAAGCCCCGCGCGCGCCGGCTACAGCAGGAGCGCTGCGCCGGCGAACAGCAGGGCGGCGCCGTAGGCCCAGGTGAGCCAGGCCGGCAGGCGCGGCCATTTTTCGAGCGCGACCGCGACTGTCAGGAACACGATCCAGACGGGGTTCATGACGCCCGCCGCGAACAGCAGCAGCATGAGCGCCCAGCAGCATCCTGCGCACCAGAGACCGTGCCTGAGGCCCATCGCGAGCGCGCCGCGCGTCCCCTCGCGCCATTCCGCCATGAGAAACCCGAGCGGCGTCCGGCAATGCCTCAGGCAAGCCTGCTTCAGCGGCGTAAGCTGGTAGAGGCCCGCGAGGATGAGCAACCCCGCCGTCAGCCCTTCCGAGTTGCTGACGATCATCGGCGTCAGCAGGCCGCCCGCCTGCAACAGCCATTGCGCTCCCGCCGCCAGCGCAGAGAAGCCGATCCACACGAGCAGATAGGCTGCGGCGAAGGCCAGGGACCGCGACCCCGTCCTGCCGGCCCCGTCGTCGCCGCGCTCCACCATGTCGAAGGCGAGGATCATCGGGGCGGCCGAGGGCAGCATCATGGCGACCATCATGCCCGCCCACATGACGAACACGGCCGCCGCCGTTTCCCAGGGCCAGGCGGTGTCGAAAGGCATCGCCAGGCGGACGAGCGGATGCGCCATGTCGAGCGTCATCCAGGCGACGAACGCCCAGCCTGCAACGAGGACCAGCCCGATTGCCGTCCAGAGTTGGGCCTGTCGCATAAAGCGGCGGAGGACCGCCTGCATCCCATCGCTCCCGGATGCGTGGCTCCGGGCGACTCTACCCCGGAACCGGCCCGGGCCGGAGCCGCGGGGAGACAAGTCCCGCGCTGCGTGGCAAGATGGCGCAATGACGACCCAGGCGATCCCCGTTCTCGACCTCGGGCGCTTCGAGAGCCCGGACCCGGCGGAAGCCGCTGCCGCCGCGCGGGAACTCGACGGGATCTGCCGCGAGATCGGCTTCGTCGTGATCCGGAACCACGGCGTGCCGGAAGCGGTCCAGACCGCGCTCTACGACGCCGCGCAGGCCTTCTTCGACCTGCCGCTCGAGGCGAAGATGACGGTGCGCCGGCCGCAGCACGACCAGAACCGCGGCTACATCCCCTATGGCGAGGAGACGCTGGCCCGGATGCATGGCGGCGACACGCCTCCGGACTTCAAGGAGGTGTTCGCCATCGGCCCGTTCGACCGGCCGGACGACCGCTACCATTCGCACGAGCGTTCCTATCCGAACTTCGCGCCGAACCTCTGGCCCGCCCGGCCGCCGGCGCTGGAACCCGCCATGAGGGCCTATTTCCTGGCGCTCGAAGACCTCTCGGCCAGGCTCGCCCGCTATTTCGCGCTCGCGCTCGGCCTTCCCGCCGACTGGTTCCGGGACAAGCTCGACCGCCATGCGAGCCAGCTTCGCCTGCTGCACTACCCGGCCCCGGACCGCGATCTCGAACCCGGCCAGCTGCGTTGCGGCGTCCACACCGACCTCGGCATGATGACGATCCTGCGCAACGAAGCGGCGGCCGGCGGCCTGCAGGTGCGCCCGCGCGCCAGCGACTGGATCGATGCGCCGGCCATCGACGACACCTTCATCGTCAATATCGGCGACCTGCTGATGCGCTGGACCAACGACCGCTGGGTCTCGACGCCGCACCGGGTCGCGGTTCCCGAAGCCGAGGCGCGGTCCCGCTCGCGCCGGCTGTCCATCGGCTATTTCACGCGGCCGAACTACGACGCGCCGATCGCCTGCATCGGCACCTGCGTGGACGCCGGCCACCCGCCGCTCTACGCGCCCACCACGGTCAAGATCTACAACGACGCCCGCTTCGCCCGGGGCGCGGGCCCCCGCCCCAGCGAACCCGCGCGGGCGCGGATGGGCGGCGCCTAGTCTGCAGAACGCGCCCCGCTCTCCAGCACTTCGGCGGCCAGCACAGACAAATACTCCTGCAGTTCCGCACCCGACTCGAAGACGCGGGACCGTCCCGCCTCGATATCTGCGATACCGGCTTGCGCCGCTTCCCGCAGGGCGGCCAACCGTAGCTCGTCTTCCTCTTTCCGGTACTCCATTTGAACTGAACCTCTCTCTGCCCTGTTATACCAACGGCCTCGACTTGGGACTCATGTCTTCTTCTCGTCACGCCCGGACTTGTTCCGGGCATGACGGAAGGGGAGATCGGGCGGTGGGCGGCGAATCTGTCATGGGTTCCGGTCAACGACCGCGGGTATTACCCCGGACGGCGCGCCCGCCAATCCGGCTACGCCGCGCTCCTTGCCACTTTCATCACCCCGGCCCCGAGCCGGCGCGACGGTTTTGGGCTCTGTCCGAAAGCGGTCCAATCCGAAAAGTCCCCGCGCTAAGGCAGCGTCACAAGGCCGCCGGAGGTTACGTACGTCTGGCCGGTGATGAAGCCGGCGGCGTCGCTCAGCAGGAAGCAGGTGAGTTCCGCGACATCCTCCGGCGTCCCCGTGCGCCCGGCCGGCGTCTCGCCGACGATGCGCGCGCGCATCTCGTCGCTCATGTCCTTCGTCATGTCCGTGTCGATCAGGCCGGGCGCCACGCAGTTCACCCGGATTTCCGGCCCGAATGCGACGGCGCAGTTCCGCGAGAAGCCGATCACCGCCGATTTCGACGTGCCGTAGGCGATCAGCCGGTCGCGCCGGATGCGGCTGGGCGCCAGGCCCTGGATCGAGGAGATGCAGACGATCCGGCCGTCCCCCCGCGCCTGCATGGCCTCCTTCGCCCGCCAGACGCAGTGGAACGCGCCGTCGATATTGACCGAGAGGATCCGCCGCCAGAGCTCCAGCGGCATGTTCGCATCGTCCTGGAAGGATGCCGCGCCGGCATTCGCCACCAGCAGGTCCACCGGCCCGCGCGCGGCCTCGATGGCGTCGAACATGGCGGAGGTAGCCTCCCAGGAGGCGACATCGGCCTGGAAGACGCCGCCCTGCCCGCCTTCCGCCCTCATCAGGGCGAGCGTTTCGGCCGCCGCCTCGGCGCTCTCCGCATAGTTGACCGCCACCCAGGCGCCCTCGCGCGCAAGCTGGACGCAGATCGCCCGGCCGATGCCGCGCGACCCGCCCGTCACCAGCGCCGTGCGCCCCTCGAACCTCCTGCCGCTCATGCGCCCCGCCTCAGTCCGCCGCCGCGCGCCGGGCGTCGAGCGAAGCCGTCAGCAGGCAGAGAATTTCGAAGAGGATATTGGCGCCGGCAAGCGCGGTGATGCCGGCGGAGTCGAAGGGCGGCGACACCTCCACAAGGTCGCCCGCAACGAAATCGATGCCCGCCAGCCGGCGCAGCAGCACGAGCGCCTCGGCGGTGCTGAAGCCGCCGATCTCCGGCGTTCCGGTGCCGGGCGCGAAAGCCGGGTCGAGGCAGTCGATATCGAAGGACAGGTAGGTCGGCCCGTCGCCGACGACCTCATGCGCGATGGCGGCCGCGCCCTTGGGCCCGATCTCGTAAACCTCCTCCATCGGCACGACGCGCATGCCGGCGTCGTAGCTGAACTTCCACCGATCGGGATCGAAGAGCGCGCCGCGAATGCCGATCTGCACCGTCCGCTTCGGGTCCAGAAGCCCTTCCTCCACCGCGCGGCTGAACGGCGCGCCGTGATGGAAGCGCGAGCCCTTGTCGTCGTCCGCCGTGTCGCAATGGGCGTCGATATGCACCATGCCGACCGGCGGCCCGCCGGAGAACAGCGCGCGCATGATCGGCAGGCTGATCGAATGGTCGCCGCCGACGGAGAGCGGCACGGCGCCCGCCGCGCGCACCTTCGCGAATCCCGCCTCTATGTCGGCATGGGACTCCTCCAGCCGATAGACCCGCTCGGTCCAGATATCGCCGCCGTCCACGATGCGCGCGGCGTCGAAGGGCGCGGCCCCGGTGGCCTGGTTGACCTTGCGGACCATGCTCGACAGGTCCCGGATCGCGCGCGGCCCGTGGCGGGCGCCCGGCCGGTTGGAGACGCCGCCGTCGAAGGGCACGCCGAGCACGGCGATATCGGCCCCGCTCACATCCTCGGCATAGGGCAGGCGCATGAAGGTCGGCAGGCCGAGATAGCGCGGCCGGGTCTGGGGATCGCTCGTCACGGGCCGGGTCTCCGTTCCGGGGGATGGAACGGGTATATGTAGCGGATTCCGGCAATGAAGGGAGGAACGGGATGACCGGGAAGGAGAACGGCGCCGCGCAATCGCAGGACGGAGCGGCGAGACTGCCGCTTGCGGGGGTGCGCATCATCGACTTCACCCAGGTGCTCGCCGGCCCCTACTGCACCCAGCAGCTGGCGCTGCTCGGCGCCGATGTGGTGAAGGTCGAGAACCGCGCCGGCGGCGACCAGGGCCGCGGCCTCGGCCCCGCCACGGACCCCGGCCTTCTCGACCATGCCATGTCCACGCTGTTCCTGTCCGTCAACGCCGGCAAGCGGTCCGTCACCCTCGACCTCAAGCATCCCCGCGCGGGCGAGGTCGTGCGCCGGCTGGCGGCATGTGCGGATGTGCTCGTCCAGAACTTCAAGGCCGGCACGATGGACCGCATGGGCCTTGGCTACGAAGCGCTGAGCCAGGTCAATCCGCGCCTCGTCTACTGCTCCATATCCGGATACGGGCAGACCGGGCCGCGCGCGCCCGCCGCCGCCTACGATCCCTCGATCCAGGCGGCGTCGGGCATGATGGCGGTCACCGGCGCGGTCGGCGCCGAGCCGCTCAAGACCGGATACTGGCTGACCGACATGGCGACCGCCACGCAGGCCTGCTTCGCCGTCTCGACCGCCCTCTACCACCGCGAGCGCACCGGCGAAGGCGACCATCTCGACCTTTCCATGCTCGACACCGCAATCGGCATCATGGCGCCGACGATCAGCTTCTGGCAGGTGAACGGGCAGGAGCCCCTGCCGAACGGCAACCGGTCGCAGACGAACAACCCGACCTCGGACGCCTTCCCGACCGGCGACGGCTTCCTGATGGTGGCCGCGCCGACGCAGGGCCAGTTCGCCGCGTTCGCCCGCACGCTCGGCCTGGCGGACCTTCCGGACGACCCGCGCTTCGCCACCCTTCAGGACCGGATCGCAAACGGGGATGCGCTCCGGCAAAAGTTCATCGCGGCGCTGGCGGCGGCGGATGCCGGCGCCTGGGAGGCGCGCCTCGCCGAGGCGGGCGTGCCGGCAAGCCGGGTGTCCTCGGTGCCGCAGGTCTGCACGGACGGCCAGCTCGCCCATCGCGGCACCTTCCGCCCGGTTCCGCGCCAGCAGGCGCTGGGCGGCGGCGAGGGCATCTATGTGGACCTCGCCTTCCACGGCGCGAACACGGACCGCGGCACGGGCCGCCCGCCGCCGCTCCTCGGCGAACACACGGACGAGGTGCTGGCCGAGTTCGGCTTCTCGGAGGAGGAGGTCGCCGGCCTGCGCCGCGAAGGGGCGATATAGCCCCACCGGAGTGTCATGAATTGTCATGTTTTGTCATGGTGCGGGGTTCCGCGGCGGTCAGGCAACGGGCGGTGGAGGCTTCGGCGCGGCGGTGCTGGCGTTCGCGCCATGCCCTGAATTCGGGCGTCATCAGCCTGCCGGTGAATGTCCGCCCGCTGACCGTGCAGTCGATCAGGCAGCCGGGGAGGCTCTGGTCCAGCGGGACCGGCCCGAGGCGGCGT
>JAJEAZ010000278.1 GCA_022824105.1 Alphaproteobacteria bacterium | reverse complement strand
TGTGTCATGGTCGCGCGCGGCAGCCTCCTGTTTTTCGCGCTCTTCGCGTTGCCTCTGCCATTCGCGTCATGCCTTGAACTCGGGCGCGTCCGGCGCGGTGGCGGTCGGCGTCCGCGCGGTGGTCCTCCGGCGGCGGGCGCGAGCCTTGCGGCCAGCATCGCCGCCAGTTGGGGGCGTGGTTCGGTTGCGGTCATGCGTGCCTCCTTCCAGGCAAAGGGCGGGGTGGGGCGTCCCTGTTTTGCGCGCGTTTCGCGTGCGGGCGCGGGCGGGTGTCGGCGCCGGCGCGGTTCGTGCGCCTGATTGCGCGCGCGAGACGGCGGACGCACCTCGCCCGTCCGTTCCCGCCGGGGTCTTTTTCGCGGCCCCAGCCGGTCGCTTTCTGCAGAAACGCCGAAAGGCGGCCCCGGAAGCCGCCTCTCTCTACTTTCATCATACACCATACCTCCAAATGTCAAGTGCATTATGGAACAAAAATGGAACTATCGGGTAATTTTCTCGCAACCCGTTGCACAGGCGGAATAATCTCGAGGCGTTCGACACGCCGCTTCGCGGCTGTCCGGGATGAGCGGCAGAGGACCGGACAGGCCGGGGCGGCGACAGAACAGGACGCGCCGCACAGCTCCCGCTGCCGGCGGCGCAGCCTGTCAGGAGAGCACGGAGATCGTCTTTGCGCGGATCAGGTCGAAGTCGATGGCGGCGCCGAGGCCGGGCGCTTCCGGCGCATGCACCCGCCCGCCGCCGTCCACGATGATCTCCTCCGCAAGCCCGTAGCGGTGGGCGCCGTCCGGCATCAGCACCTCGAACATCTCCGTGTTCGGGATCGAGCAGATCAGGTGCAGGTTCGCCATGTTGTTGAGCGAATTGCCGCCATGATGGACCTCGTAGGACATGTGGAAGGCCTCGGCGAGATGGGCGGTCTTGAGGCAGGCCGTGAGCCCGCCCTTCACGGCCACGTCGCCGCGCAGATAGTCGGTCGCCTGCAGGAGCAGCCAAGGCGCATAGGCCTGGAAGCCGCCGGGGCTGTATTCCGTCGCGAGTATGGGGATGTCGAGCTTCTGGCGCAGCTTGACGTAGTTGGTGATGTCGTCGTCGGCGAGCGGGTCCTCGTACCAGTAGAAGCCGAGGCGTTCCGCCGCCCGGCCGACGCGCAGCGCCGCCGGGTAGTCATAGGACCATGTGCTGTCCAGCATGACGCGGTAATCGTCGCCGACCGCCTTGCGCACCGCCTCGCAGACGCGGATGTCCTCGTCCGGGTCGGTCGGCGGATGGATCTTGTAGGCCTTCCAGTTCCCGTCGCGGATGGAGACGGCCTCCTCGGCATAGGCCTCCGGCGAGGCGAGCACGGCGGAGCTCGCATAGGCGGGCGCGCTCGTGCGCACCGTGCCCATCAGCCGGTGGATCGGCAGGCCCGCGGCCTTGCCGGCAATGTCCCAGAGCGCGATATCGACGGCGCCGATGGCCCGCCATGTCGTGTTGCGGTTGCGCGCCGTCAGCCCGAGATAGAGCCGTTCGCGGTCGAGCGGGTTCTCGCCCATCACCTGCGGCTTGAGGAAGCGGATGAGCGAGTCGGCATCGCTCGCCGCGCCCCGGCTGGCCGAGCCGAGAAAGGCATGGCCCTCGATGCCGTCATCGGTGCGCAAGGTCAGCAGGCCGAGTTCGCTCCGGCCCTCGAAGCGGCCCGTATGCTTGCCGTAGGTCGTTGCCGGGATGTCGTCCCAGGCGAACAGGGTGAGGGTTACATCGTCGATCTTCATGGGGGCCCGCGCCTTCCTGCCGTCTTGAACCGGGGCGCGAAGCGTCTCATATGCCGGGCCGGGACGGAACAGGCGAAAGGGGGAATGGCATGAGCGAAGAGCGCCGGGCGTTTCAGGCGGAGGTCGGACGCATCCTCGACCTCATGGTTCACTCGGTCTATTCGGACAAGGAGATCTTCCTGCGCGAGCTGATTTCCAACGCCGCGGACGCCTGCGACCGGCTGCGCTACCGCGCCATCGCCGAGCCGGAATTGCTGGACGGGGACGCCGGATTCCGCATCCGCATCGAGGTGGACAAGGAGGCGCGCACCATCGCCGTCGCCGACAATGGCGAGGGCATGGGCCGGGAGGAGCTGGTCGAGAATCTCGGCACCATCGCGCGCTCGGGCACTGCGGCGTTTGCGGACAGGCTGACAGGCGACGCGAAGAACGATGTTGCGCTGATCGGGCAGTTCGGCGTCGGCTTCTATTCCGCCTTCATGGTGGCGGAGCGGGTCCGGGTGGTCTCGCGCGCCGCCGGTGCGGAAGAGGCGTTTGCCTGGGAGTCGGACGGGCGCGGCGAGTTCACGGTCTCGGAGGCCGAGCGGGAGGCGCGGGGCACCGAAGTCCGGCTGCATCTGAGGGAAGGCGAGGACGAGTTCCTGGAGCCGGCGCGCCTCCGGTCGGTGGTCAAGACCTATTCGGACCACATCGCCATTCCGGTCGAGATGGAAGGCGAGACCGTCAACGAAGCCTCCGCTCTCTGGACCCGGCCGCGGAACGAGATCGAGCCGGAGCAATATGCCGAGTTCTACCGCCATGTCGGCCATGCCTTCGACGAGCCGTGGCTCACCCTGCATTTCCGCGCCGAGGGCGTGATCGAATATGCGGGTCTGCTGTTCGTCCCGACATCGCGGCCTTTCGACCTCTTCAATCCGGATCGCAAGTCAGCGCTCAAGCTCTATGTGAAGCGCGTGTTCATCACCGACGACGCGCCGGAGTTGGTCCCGGCCTGGCTGCGCTTCCTGCGCGGCGTCGTCGACAGCGAGGACCTGCCGCTCAACCTCTCGCGCGAGATGCTGCAAAGGAACCCCGTGCTGCGGCGCATCCGCGACGGGCTGGTGCGCCGGGTGCTGGGCGAGCTCAAGACGAAGGCCGAGGCGGACGGGGAAGGCTACGAGGCCTTCTGGGAGGCCTTCGGGCCGGTGCTGAAGGAAGGTCTCTACGAGGACTCCGGCCAGCGCGAGGCGCTGCTGGAACTGGCGCGCTTCCGCTCCACCGCCTCCGACGACTGGACGACGCTCGCCGCCTATGTCGAACGGATGCGCGAGGGCCAGGAGGCGATCTACTACATCGCGGGCGAGGAGGGCGCGGCGCTCGACGGCAGCCCGCATCTGGAAGGCTTCCGCGCCCGCAAGGTCGAGGTGCTGCTGTTGCAGGACCCGGTGGACGATTTCTGGGTGCCGGCCGTCGGCGAATATGAAGGAAAGCGCCTCGTCTCGGTCTCGCGCGGCGGCATCGACCTCGGCGCCATCCCGCTGGCCGGGGACGAGGCGCCGAAGGAGGAGGACGGGCCGGAAGCCGATATCGCCTCGCTGGTCGCGCTGCTCAAGGTGACGCTGGGGGAGGCGGTCAAGGACGTGCGCGGCTCCGAGACGCTCACCGAAAGCGCCGTGCGCCTGGTGGCGGACGAGGGCGACATGGACCTGCATCTGGAGCGGATGCTGCGCCGCCACGGCCAGATCGACGGCGGGGCGTCGCGCCGCGTGCTGGAGCTCAATCCGCGCCACCGGCTGGTGCAGGGCCTCGCGCGCTCCATGGCCGCGGGCGAGGACCGGGCCGCGCAACTGGCGCCGCTGCTGCTGGACCAGGCGCGCATCGCCGAGGGCGAGGCGCCGGAGGACCCCGCCGCCTTCGCCCGCCGCCTCGCCGACGCCCTCGCGGACAGCATGCCGGCGGAGTGATATCAGCGGTCGTTGACCGGAACCGATGGCGTGAGCCACCCCCACGGTCGCCCCGGCTCGAGGGCCTACCGCATGCACATATCTCGGTCCGGTGACTTCGCAACGCACGCCTCCAACTGTCGCCCCGGACCCCGATCCGGGGCCCAGTTCCGGTCCTGGCGGCAGTTTCAGTGGTTGAGCCTGCTCTCCACCGGCTGCGGCGGTGGCGCGGGTCAGGGATGGGCCCCGGCTCGGGGGCCGGGGCGACGAAAGGGAGCGCAGAGCGGGCAGTAACCGGGCCCGCGAGTACGCTGGATACAAGCAGGGGCGAGATGTGTGAAGCCGGTAGGCTCAGGGGCCGGGGCGACGATATGGGCCGCAATCTTCCCATGAGTCCAAAGTCGATGCCGTTGGTATGACAGGGCTCAATACCAAACGCGCGTCAGGCAGAGGCCGTGGGGCGGGGCGGTCGGGCCGGCGGCGGGGCGCGAGGCGGCTTCGAGCGCCGCGGACACGTCGTCGGGCGTGCGCTTGCCGGCGCCGACCTCGCGCAAGGTGCCGGCGATAATCCGCATCTGGTGGTGCAGGAAGGAGCGCGCCTCGGCGTAGAGCACGATCTCCTCGCCCTCGCGGCGGACATCGAGGCGGTCGAGCGTGCGAAGCGGCGAAGAGGCTTGGCATTCCGAGGAGCGGAAGCTGCTGAAATCGTGCCGTCCGAGCAGGCGTCTGGCGGCCTCGTCCATCGCGCCGGCATCGAGCGGCGTGCCGACATGCCAGACCCGGCCGCGATCCAGCGCCGGCGGCGCGCGGCGGTTCAGGATGCGAAAGCGGTAGGCGCGGCCGACGGCCGAAAAGCGGGCGTGGAAGTCCGGCGCCGCCTCTTCGGCTGCCAGCACGGAGACGGGCAGCGGACCCAGATGGTGATTGACCGCGTCGCGCAGCACCGCCGGCCGCCTTGTGCTCTCAAGGTCGAGATGCGCCACCTGGCCCCCGGCATGGACGCCGGCATCCGTGCGGCCCGCGCCCTGGACCCGTATCCGTTCGCCGCAGAAGCGGAAGACGGCTTCCTCCAGCGCCGACTGCACCGAGGGGCCGTTCGCCTGGGCCTGCCAGCCGACGAACGGCCCGCCGTCATACTCGACAAGGATGCGGTATCGCGGCATCGAGCAGGTCCGTTCCCGCCGGCAGGGGGAAACCGCGCAGGAAGGCGGCGGCGTCCATGGCCGAACGCCCCGGCCGTTGCAGGCGAAGCAGGCGCAACGCGCCCTCGCCGCAAGCAATGGCGGCGCCGTCGTCCAGCACACGGCCGGGCGGTCCACCGCCGGCTTCGACCGCGGCCGCCTCGACCCTGATGCTTTCGCCCCGGAAGGCGAAACGGGCGCCCGGCCGGGGCGCGAAGGCGCGCACCCGGCGCTCCAGTTCGGCCGCCGGGCGGGTCCAGTCGAGCCGGCTGTCCTCGCGGGCGATCCTGGTTGCCCAGGTGACGCCGGCCTCGGGCTGCGGAACCGGTTCGAGGCTGCCGTTCTCCAGCCGCTCCAGTGCCGTTACTACCGCCTCGCCGGCGATCTGCGCCAGCCGGTCATGCAGGGCTCCGCCGGTGGTTTCCGGTCTGATGGAGGTGCGCCGCACAAGAAGCACGGGGCCCGTGTCGAGGCCCTCGTCCATTGCCATCACCGAGATGCCGGTCTCGCGGTCGCCGGCGAGGATCGCGTGCTGGATCGGCGCCGCGCCCCGCCAGCGCGGCAACAGCGAGGCGTGAAGGTTCAGGCAGCCGAAGCGCGGCGCGGCCAGGATCGCCGGCGGCAGCAGCAGCCCGTAGGCGGCGGTGACGGCGGCGTCGAGGCCGAGCGCAGCGAAGTCCTGCTGGAGCGCAGGGTCGCGCAGGCTCGCCGGCGTCGCGACCGGGATGCCGCGCGCCTCGGCGAATGCCTGGACCGGGGAGAGCCTGAGCCTGTGCCCGCGGCCGGCGGGGCGCGGCGGCTGTGCATAGGCGCGCACAACCTCGTGTCCGGCGTCGAGCAGCGATTCGAAAGCCGGCAGGGCGAAGTCCGGCGTGCCCAGAAAGGCGAGGCGCATGGCGCCGTCAGTCCTTCTTGCGGCGTTTCGACTTGTCCAGCCGCCGCAGGATCACGCCGCGCTTGACCGCCGACAGGTAGTCCACATGCAGCACGCCGTTCAGATGATCGATCTCATGCTGGAGGCAGCGGGCGCGCAGGCCCTCCGCCTCGATTTCCTGCGGCTCGCCGTTCTCGTCGAGATAGGCGACCCGCACCGCTTCCGGCCGCTCCACATCCACAAAGACCTCCGGCAGCGAGAGGCAGCCTTCATTGCCGGTGACGAGCTCTTCCGAGCGCCAGACGACTTCCGGATCGACCAGCTTCAGCGGGGCCGGCTCTTCCTCGTCGCGCGCGCAGTCGATCACCACGAGACGCTTCAGCACGCCGACCTGCGGCGCCGCGAGGCCGATGCCGGGCGCCGCATACATGGTCTCCAGCATGTCGTCGAGCAGGCGCCGCGCCGTGTCGTCCACCGCGCCCAGGGACGCGCATTTCGTCCGCAGCCGCCGGTCGGGGGCGATCAGGATGTCGAGTTTCGCCATAGTCCGCAGGTCGTCGATTCAGCGCCGCCTTATGCCACGAGGGGCCGCCTCCCGGAAGCCCGCTACACCGCTGCCCAGCCGGGAGGCGGCTCGCGGCCGGGATGGATGGCGCCGCATTCGGGGCAGGTGCGGGCCGCCTCGTCCGCGTAGAAGGCCTCGAACAGCGGCGGCAGGTCCGTGACGATATTGCCAACCGGCAACTCCACCCGGTGCACCAGCGCGCCGCACTCGAAGCAGAACCACTCGAACCCGTCCAGCATGCCGCCGACGCGCGGCGCTTCCACCACGAGCCCGACCGAACCCGGCACCGGGCGCTGCGGCGAGTGGCGCACATGGGGCGGCAGCAGGAACACTTCGCCTGCCCGGATCGGCACATCGTAGATGCGGCCGTCTTCCGCCACCTTGAGGACCATGTCGCCCTCCAGCTGGTAGAAGAACTCCTCGACCGGGTCGTCGTGGAAGTCCACCCGCTGGTTCGGGCCGCCCACCACCATGACGGTCATGCCGGCTTCCTCGAACACCAGCTTGTTGCCGACCGGCGGTTTCAGCAGGTCGCGGTGCTCCTCGATCCAGCGGCGGAAATCGAAGGGCCTGAGGCGCGGATGTGTCGCAAAGCCTGCCATCGCCGGTTCCTCCTCGCCGGGCGTCAACCGGCGGGGAGGGTAGAGCGGAACGCCTCCCGCAGCCAGTCAGAAGGCGGCGTCGCGGCCGTCAGCCCTGGCGACCTCCCGGGCATTGGGGTTGACGGACGGACGGAACGGCATCTCGCACACTTCCGCCGCCACCGGCTGCCCCGGCTCGTCGGCGTAGCGGTCCGGCAGCCAGACGGCGTATTCCGTGCCGATGCCCGCCTTCTCCACCGGCACATAGCCCATGGATATGTTGCAGCCGAGCTCGGGCGAATACCAGGGCGAGGTGAGATAGCCGACCGGCTCGCCGCCGCCCGGCTCCGACACCAGCCAGAAGTCGGGCGCATAGTCGTCGATCGGCTTGCCGCCCAGGCGCAGGCCCACAAGCTGCTGGCGCCAGCACGGGTTGCCGGCT